>NZ_CAXBOC010000356.1:0-6204 GCF_963976465.1 uncultured Cyclobacterium sp.
GGGTACAGCCGGAGCCTTGCTGATCATGAAAATTGACAGCATTATGGTCAGCTCAATGATAGGACTAGATGCCAATGCAATCTATACAATAGGCTTTTCCATTGCTGTGGTTATTGAAATGCCTAGACGTGCCATATCACAGGTGGCCATGCCGATTATCTCAGAAATGTTTGCTAACAATCAATTGACAGGAATAAATGCTCTCTATAAGAAAATTGCCATTAATCAATTGTTAATATGTTTATTGATTTTCCTGCTGATCTGGGTCAATATTGAAAACCTCTACCATTTCGTTCCAAATAGGACCATCTATGAACAAGGAAAATGGGTGGTTCTTCTAATCGGTTTAGGGAAAATTACAGATGTGATTTTTTCTGTCAATGGGGAAATCATCGTCTTCTCCAGGTTTTATACCTTCAATATTACAGCTACCTTGCTAATGAGTGCTGCTGTCATTATTTTTAACTTAATACTAATCCCTCTATATGGCATTGAAGGGGCTGCACTGGCCTCACTTATTGCTATGCTTTGTTATAACCTTGTAAAGTATTTTTACATAAAGATAAGGTTGGGCTTCAATCCTTTTAGCCTAGGGGTTTATTTAATTCTTATAGCAGGAGGACTAAGCTGGGCTGTATCCTATTACTTGATCCCTACCTCTGCCTATGTATTACTAGATATTTTAATTAGAAGTGGCCTTGTAACTGCTGTTTACCTTTTGCTGGTTCACTTATTAAAGGCTGCGCCGGAAACTGAGACCATGGTATTCCAAAAACTAAAAGAAGTAATCCATCAATTCAGGAGAAATTAACCCCTTAAAGTTTTGATTAATTCATCTATTTTTTGAATTCTAGGAAGAATTTCATTTTTCACTTTTTTCTTATTTGCGTAGTAAGAATATACCCCTAGCCCAATCAAGACCAAAAAAGATATTGTCCCAATAAAACGCGCCATAGGCCTCTCCCAAACCTCTACCCAAAACAAGAGGTAAATGGGGTAAATGGTTAATATTGCCCAGTTCAGTGAAGTTTCAAGCAACTTCTTTTGAGCAATAAGATAGGCTTTGGTTTTCTCCAGGTATTGTAGGTATCTGCTTTCCAGATCACCGGGTTTAACTTTTTTTATAGGCAATATTCTTAAGCCCAGATATATTCCCCAAACTATAACTAGAGCAGAGGCAATCTTCATGGAAATAAAAGGTGCCAAAATACAGCAAAAACAAACGGAGGTATGGTTAGCACCGCAGAAATGATATTTACCCTTTCCAAGTATTTCCACCAACGGTGCAAACGATCTAAACTTGATTGTAACTCAATCATCAACTTTGACCTACCTTCTAATCCGGGCTAATTCCATCAAGCAACAGTGCCAATTGTGCTGTGATTTTTTTCCGGCTGAATTGTTGAAGGTCTTTATTCGATTTTTTCGGCCTCTCACTATTTTGGAAGTTTTGGATAAACTGAGCCATGCCTGCCTCATCTTCGTGGGAAAAGACTTTCCCAGCCTCTGAGGATTCAATAATAGAAGCGCTGTCTCCCTTTGGGTCTCCTAAGGCCAATATTTGCCTTCCGGTGGCCATGTACTCAAACAACTTACCCGGAATATTACCTTTGGCATTTTTGGTATTGGTGAGGATCAAGAGTAGTAAACTTGCCTTTTGATAATATAAAAAGACTTCTTTATGGCTAACATAACCGGCCAAAACCACATGCGCACGCAACCAACTGTCTTCTGAAAGTAATTGCTTGACATTTTCATTTACCCTACCAACAAATGTAAGCCTCACCTTTCCGGTTGTGTCTCCAAAAACAGATTTAAGAACATTTAAAAATGGAATTGGATTCCGTATGGCATCAATCACTCCGGAATAAACAATTTCCAATACGGATGAACTTTTAGGTGAAGTTGTCAAAAACTCAGGAATATCTGAAGGATCAAATCCATTCAACAAAACCTGTATATCCTTAGCACCTATCCTTTTCATTTCTTTCTGGAAAGTTGGAGAAATAGTAACCAAACTATCTGCCTCTTTGAATACACTGGCCTCCAACTTTTGATGTTTTCTTCTGGCCAAACCACTTAGCTTTAGGGTATCCAAAAACTCCCAAGTAGACCATGGGTCCCGAAAATCGGCTAACCAGGGAATACCCGTTTTTCTTTTTAAGTTTCTACCTAGCAAGTGCATGCTATGAGGAGGACCGGTAGTAATGATGGCCTTGAAATCATTTTGTTCCCAAATTTCCTCCAAAAACTTAACTGAAGGCTTAATCCAGAAAAGCCTGGGATCAGGAATCAAAAGATTGCCTCTAAGCCAAACCGCAAGCTGATCGAGCTTTCCGGGGTTCTTGTATTCAAGAATGCTGGCAGTGTCTTTCGGGTTTTCTTTTTTAAGGGTCCTAAACAATTGATATGGCTCCCAGATAGGAAATTTCAACACTTCTGTATGCTTGTCCACTTCTTGTTTGAGGGACTCATCTTGCAATGAGAAATCGGGGTTTTCAGGGGTGAAAATTACAGGTTGCCACCCAAATTCCGGCAGGTATTTAGAAAATTTAAGCCAGCGTTGAACACCCGAACCGGCACTTGGTGGCCAATAATAGGTAATGATGAGAACCCTTTTCATACATTAAAAAAAATCAAGCAGGACATGGTCCTGCTTGAATGAAAAATTTTTATTCGCCTTGAGCCAATGAAAAGCCTCTTTCACCATTGAATGTGTAAAGGTTTTCAGTTTTCACAAAATCAAAACCTAAATTACCAATTTGCTTAAGCACATCTATAATCTGCTCATGTGTGATGGCTTTGTCATCTGCATCAAAAAACCTTACTCTCCAATGATCCGAGCAAAAGGTTTCCTCCATCCCGTCAGGGTACACCCTTACTCCTCTATTGGTAACTAGCTGCATTTTCAAGCCATCGGCATTGACAGACCTGAGCTTATCGCCCATAACATTTGGATCTCTAGATCCTTCCTTCCAATCTATAAACACATCCAAACCAATAAGTTCTTTCACTGCCGGTTTTCGAGGCTTGATGGCCAAGGCTTGCTTGATTTCAGCCTCACTTCTTTCTGCTTTCGCAAATACAGCCTTCTTCATCCGCTGCGGTTCTTTACCAAGTCTGGCAATTACTGCTTCGGCAAATTCTTTTGTACCTACCCTTTTGGTACTGATATCCTCTTGGTAAATGTCTCCGGTATGAATACCATCTTCAAGAGTCGCCATCCAGGCATTGCTTATTTTTTGTGCCACCTCAGGCTGCCCAATATGAACGAGCATCATGATTGCACCATTCAATAAGCCTGAAGGGTTGGCCATGTCCATACCAGCTATATCCGGAGCTGAACCATGAATGGCCTCAAACATAGCCACATCCTCCCCTACATTGGCAGACCCACCCAGGCCTACCGAACCTGTGACTTGAGCGGCCACATCAGAGATAATATCTCCATAAAGGTTTAAGGTTACTATGACATCAAAAATTTCGGGGCTATCTGCGATTAGAGCCGTAGCAATGTCTATAATCTTATGATCAGTTTCTATATCAGGATATTCCTTGGCCACTTCGTTGAACACCTCATGAAAAACACCATCAGTCATTTTCATGATATTGTCTTTGGTCATACAAGTAACCTTTTTCCGCTTGTTCATGCGTGCATACTCAAAGGCATACCTGATAATTTTCTCACTACCGGGCCTGGAAATTAATTTCAAACATTGATACACCTCATCTGTTTGTCTGTGCTCAATCCCTGCATAAAGGTCCTCTTCATTTTCCCGAATGATTACCAAATCGGTTTTAGGAAAATGGGTATGAATAAAAGGAGAATAAGCTTTGCAAGGTCTCACATTTGCATAGAGGCCTAAGGTTTTTCGAGTAGTAACATTCAAGCTTTTGAACCCCCCTCCTTGAGGAGTGGTTATCGGGGATTTTAAGAAAACCTTGGTCTCTCTCAATGAATCCCAAGCACTTGAGGCAATTCCGGAACTAATCCCTTTCAAATATACCTGTTCGCCTATCTCTATAATATCAGGTTCAATAGCTGCTCCAGCCGCTTCCAAGATTGACAAAGTTGCATCCATTATCTCCGGACCAATACCATCTCCATATGCTACTGTAATTTTCCTTTTTTCAGTCATGTGGTAAGTGATTGAGTTTTAGTATGTATTTAGCTTCAGTGCAAAAATAGAAAATAATGACATACATTTGATTTTAAAGGAGAAATAATAGACATTTTTAAATATTAATTCAGCCTTGATATGGCAGGTTATTTTTTACCGGAAAATCCATTGATGAAATTAAAAGACAACAGATTAAAACATCAATATAGATTTAGGCTTAAATAGTAAAAATTCTCAGGTAACTCTAAGTCCAATAGAGAAATGGAAGGCAAATAATTAAAAAGGCGCTTTAAAAATAAAACCATTTTTAATTTATTCAAAATACAATTTTATATATACTTTTTGATTATACATATTTTAATAGATTTATGATTTTTAGCCGAATCTTTTGTGATTGATTAGTCACCTCGTATATTTGGGCCTTAACATTGAAGAATTGGAATGGCTGAACAAAAAAATATTCTTTCAGAGACTAAAGACGGAATACTTTATCTTACCATCAGCAGAGAGTCCAAACTCAACGCCTTAAATTTCAACACCTTGGAAGAGTTGAAAAATATTTTCAACGAGGTGAATGATAACAAATCTATAAGAGCTGTAATCATCACTGGAGCAGGTGAAAAGGCCTTTGTAGCGGGTGCTGACATTAACGAAATATCAGAACTCAACGAACTCAATGCTAGGAAGTTTGCTGAATTTGGTCAAGAAGTTTTTGATAATATAGAATCTTGTCATAAGCCAGTGATTGCCGTCGTCAACGGCTATGCGCTAGGTGGAGGCTGTGAACTGGCAATAGCTTGCCATATGAGAATTGCAACGTCAAACGCTAAGTTTGGACAACCGGAAGTTAATTTGGGGATTATTCCCGGATACGGAGGCACTCAGAGATTGACCAACCTTATTGGCAGAACTAAAGCTACTGAAATATTAATGACAGGGGACATGCTGGATGTCAATGAGGCAAAATCTTTGGGTCTTTTAAATCATGTTGAGGCTACCAAAGCTGGTGCAATAGCCAAAGCTGAGGAAGTGATAAAGAAAATCATGACCAAAGCGCCATTGTCCATTGGCATGATAGTAGACTGTGTCAATGCAGTGTATGAAAGCGATGAAAATGGTTACCAGATTGAAGCAAATAGTTTTGCTCGGTGTGTGAAATCTGAAGATTATAGAGAAGGAACTACTGCTTTTCTAGAAAAGAGAAAACCTAATTTTAAAGGGGAATAGTCCCCTTTTTATATGGGTCTGTTAAAAAAATTGGCCGGGCAATCTGCCATCTACGGCATCAGTAGCATCCTCGGCAAATCAATCAACTTTTTGCTTGTCCCCTTGTACACGGGATATCTTCCTAAGGAAGACTTGGGATCTTTTACCATGCTTTATGCATTGATCGCATTTTTAAATGTGGTCTTTACATTTGGTATGGAAACATCTTATTTCCGGTTTGCTACCGGTAAAGGCCTGGATCCAAAGACAGTTTTTCAAAATGCCCAAACATTGGTTACTGTCGTAGGCCTATCACTGGGTGTCATTTTATTCCTATTTGCCGGTAAACTTAGTTTATTGTTTGAATATGAGGGCAAAACCCATTTGTTTCAATGGGCCGCCATGATATTAACCATTGACGCCCTAATGGCTCTCCCCTTTGCTAGACTGAGGCTGGAGGGCAGATCCCTGACTTTTGCGCTGCTAAAATTGCTTAATATCCTTCTCAATGTAGGGTTTAATGTACTTTTCATTGTGCTGGCTTACCATATCGTTGCAGGAGAAATACTCCAAGTTTTGTACCCTTTTGTTATTGATTGGTACAATCCTGAATGGGGGGTTGATTATATTCTGCTGGCCAACCTATTGGCCAACTTGCTAATACTACCCATTATATGGAAACTGGCAGGCCAATGGAAAATACAACTCAAGCGCAGCATTTTGTCTCCCATGTGGAAATACGCATTGCCCTTATTATTTATGGGCCTGGCAGGCGTTACAAACGAAGTGTTTTCCAGAGGCTTATTCGAATATTCATTGCCGGAAAATTTTTATCCCGGACTAACCTCCAGAGAGGCCGGAGGGGTTTTTGGAGCCA
>NZ_CAXBOC010000357.1:0-6168 GCF_963976465.1 uncultured Cyclobacterium sp.
CTATTTCCGGCGAAGGAATCACCGATTACCGCATGGGCTATCTTCCATTTACCACCAAAAATATCATCAAGGAATTAAAATCCCTCAATGCTTCCATGAAGCAATTGGCAGAATTGCACGAGAAACATGGGGTAACGGGCCATTATCAGAACCATGCCGGAAGGCGTATTGGAGGTTCTGTTTGGGAAATTTACCATTTATTGAAAGACATCAATCCTGATCATATAGGGGTGCAGTTTGATTTGCGTCATGCCTCTGTAGAAGGCTATCAATCTTATGAAAATGTTTTCCACATGATCAGTGATAAAATAAGAAGTTTTGATCTAAAGGATTATGTCTGGGGGAATGTTGATGACAAAGGTGACAGGCCGATTAATGTTCCCTATGGAGAAGGAAATGTGAAATTTGAACTTTTACAAGAGCATCCGGGATTTATGGGCAGTCTTCCTAAAATCCTACATTGTGAGTACGACTTAGGAGGAGCAGAGCATGGCCACAAGCACCCAACCATGAGTAAAGAGGCCATACTTTCTACCATCGCTAAAGATGTAAAAGTTTATAAAACAGCAAAATACAAATAAAACCTAAGCCAAAGCCTTGTTGATCAAAGCCAATGCTCGCTCTGAGTGGTTTAAAGACAAGGCTTTTTCATGGCCTTTTGGAGACATCTTTTTCCAGGTTTTCTGTAAGATGTCAATGAGTTTTTCTTCCTCATTTTCGTGCTTCGCAATGAAGTCATCAAAATAGTATTTTAAAAACACCAGACATACTACATCCTCCAGCGCCTGTGTCTCAGGGTCTAATTTCAATCTGCGTTTATTAATTAAATCATCAATTTTTTGTAAATCGGAAGCGTCATAACCGCTGCTTTCCAAGATTTCCTTGGCAAGGTTGGCATGAAACCTCTTGAGGTTGGTTCTCCATAGCAAATAGCCTTTTCGGTCCATAGGATAGGAATCCCTTGGAATTTCCCAACGCCGAATATGCTGACTTCTCGCAGCTAGCTTTAATACTTCATTTGCTTCCGGGTAAGTTTCTTCCATCATGTCGGCCATCCGCTTCCCATACAACAGCTCTTTGGGTACTTTCTCTCCTTTTACTTCTTCCAGGTTCGGATCTTCCGCGTTGGCGGAATCAATTTTTGCTACTGCTGCACCATAGTCACCGGTTTTAACATTTCTCATAACGCTTTCTTTTACCAATAAGCTGTTTACTTTATAAAATTTAAACCCGGTCTATACCACAGGAATCGTAATTAGCAGGGAAACCCTCAAGAAAATCTCCAAATAGCGATTTATTTTGAATCGGTTTTGCCATGTATTCAAATAGTCTATTGTATTGTTCGGATTTATCCCAAAAATAGTTGAAATATCATCCTCATCAAATAGGTAACAGCGGTAAAAGACACCCGATTTCAAGTATTATCGCTTTCATAAGGGGGACATAATGGTTAATTGTTAATGGGATAATTATTAATGGTTAATTGTTAATTCAATAATTATTAATGGGCTAATGGTTAATTGTTAATGGGCTAATGGTTAATTGTTAATTGTTAATTGAATAATTGTTAATTGATAATTGATAATTGATAATTATTAAGAGGGATATTGGCATGCTTCACCCTGGACTGAGCTAATATGCCTTTCAAATTGGCCTTATAGGGCATGGTTTGATGCGACTTGTTTACCTTGCGTTTTACTCCACCCGTAGTTGCCGGGTGACGGTGCCATTGCGGTGGTCCAGGTGGACGACATAGACACCGGGCAGTAGGTGGCTGATGTCCAGCTCATAGCTGCTATTTGAAAGAGGTTCTTCCACACAAATCCTTTCCGCACCCGTCAGGTCAAACACCCTAATGCGCTGGGGAGGGCTGTCAAAGCTGTAGTTCTGGTATTCCCTGCTGGTTTTGTTCTCCGACTGAAGAATGGCTTTTGCGGATTCATCCAATGGCATTTCGGTAAGTGCTATGCGCACCCTGCATTGTTTTCTAAAGGATTAAAAACCTAACCGAGAAGAAAACCTGTAAACTGTGAAAATGAAGATCAATGTAAATTTCAGCTTCTATCCCTAATTACTTCTAGGTCTGCAGTATTCACAGCCCAATCAATTTTTTGTAGCCTCAATCCCTTTAGGAGTTTTTTGTCACCCGTCCAAAGAGAAGCTCCTAACGCTAAGCTCAATGCAACAAATGGAGCATCAAACTCATCTATTGGAGTGGTCATCTTGATTGCTTTCTTCCAGAAGAGATCGCTTATCAAATCCAAATCAATAAATTCAATTCTTTTTAAAACCATTCTTTTCATGAAAGAAAAATCTTGTTCAGAATAGGCTGATAATTTTAAAAGTTTCTGATGATGGTGTGCCAATTCTTCCAGTAAAAAAGTGGGCGTAAAGAAATCAAAAGTTCCAGAGGAATTTAGCAGAATATCACTAATTAACCCATTTGGTGTCAGGAGAGCACTGAAAACAATATTGGTGTCAACAACAACTTTCACTTGAGGAATTTTTCCTTATTTTGATCCCACCAAGATGATTTTGAAACCATATCCAGCTTATCAATTTGTATTTGACTGGCTTTACTTTTTGATGCGATTTCCCTGAACCTAATATAGTCCAAAATACGTTGTAAGCCCACTAGGTCAGTTTCTGAGGGAACCCGAATCAAAATCTCTTCATTTGTTCTTTCGATCTGCATATTTAAATATACTCAAAATCTTTAAATAAAGTTTTTATTTTTAAATTGTTTTGTTAATTAAAACTACCACTTATTGGGGTTGGAAAAGCATGGGTTTTTCGGAATCATAGTAGAGTGTCAACCCTTTTTGTGATAGAACGAACGAAAAAACATTGTTCATGGATTCGATATAATAACCACCGTCAAATAGCTCATTAAGCTCGGTAGTATTGGTAAATGTTAGAATTTCCAAGAGACCATCACTGCCCAGAAGATACCGACCATAGGCCGAGTTAGTAGATGTCCGTCCACTTATTTCACCATTGCCATTAAATTTTAGCAAATAGGTGCTTTCCCCATCAGGTTCTGGTAGTTTCACCCTATTCCGCCCTTCATCCACAAACCCGATAAGTTTCCATGTGGTGCCTATCAAGGGAAGAGACGTATAGTCAGGGTTATCAGGAATTTGGCTTAAGCGGATCTCGCCCTCCGGTAATTCCTCATCCTGGCACCCACCAAGTATTGGTAATAGAAAAACCATACCTACCCAAAAAATCCATTTGCCTTTAAAAACTACTAATTTCTTCATCTTAATTGAATTTTGAATGTAAACCCCATCCGGGTAAAAAGAAAGGATTAAAAACACATTTAAATTTATAGTTTACATTTTCGTTTCCCTAATCCTTTCGTGGCTTTCTTTTAAGACGTAAGCAAACATATAAACGCTACAAGAAACTGTGGGAAAGCAGCTTGACTTAGTTGAATAATGGTTAATGGAATAATTATTAATGGTTAATTGTTAATTCAATAATTGTTAATTGGGTAATGGTTAATTCAATAATTGTTAATGGTTAATGGGGTAATGGTTAATGGATTAATTATTAATGGGTAATTGTTAATGGGGCAATTGTTAATTAACAATTGATAATTAATAATTACCCATTAAAATAAACGGTTGATTTGGCGGAAGTATTGAAATGCCACACAAAGTCCATTTCTTCTATTGGGTACAAGCAAAAAAATATTAGTTGTGAATTGAACTGCGTAAAAACAAGAATTCATGTGGATGTTCAATAAATTTGATTAATTTTGCCCCAATTTAGCCAATAGTAAACTATTTCAAAAATCATCAAGCATGCCAAAAGACAGTAGCATCAAACATGTACTTATAATCGGAAGCGGCCCTATTGTAATCGGGCAGGCTTGTGAATTTGATTATGCAGGATCTCAAGCTTCCCGATCATTGAGGGAGGAAGGAATTAAAGTTACCCTTATCAATTCCAATCCTGCAACCATTATGACCGATCCGGTGACTGCAGACAATGTATACCTTTTGCCACTTGAGAAAAAATCAATTGTAAAGATTTTAACAGAGCATCCGGACATTGACTGTGTACTTCCCACCATGGGAGGACAAACCGCCCTTAACCTGGCAATTGATTGCGACAAAGCGGGGATATGGGAAAAGTTCAACACCCGCATGATTGGGGTGGACATTGATGCCATAGAGACAGCAGAAAACCGAGAAAAATTTAAGGTTTTACTGGAAGAGTTGGGAGTTGGTGTATGTGTCGGACGTACGGCTACTTCTTTTTTACAGGGCAAAGAAATCGCACAAGAAATTGGATTTCCACTGGTAATTAGACCATCCTACACCCTTGGTGGGTCTGGTGGTGGATTTGTAGACAGCCCTGAAAATTTTGAAAAAGCATTAAGTGCAGGACTTCAAGCCTCACCTACACATGAAGTATTGATCGAACAAAGTATTCTTGGATGGAAAGAGTACGAATTAGAAGTTCTCAGAGATAATCTTGGCAATATGGTGGTCATTTGTTCCATAGAGAACTTTGACCCAATGGGGGTTCACACCGGGGACTCCATCACCGTAGCTCCTGCCATGACTTTGCCTGATCCTGTTTTTCAAAAAATGAGAAACATGGCCATCCGCATGATGAATGGCATCGGTAATTTTGCCGGGGGATGTAACGTACAGTTCTCTGTAAGCCCTGACAACCAAACCATCATAGGTATAGAAATCAATCCAAGGGTATCAAGATCTTCCGCTTTGGCCTCTAAAGCTACAGGTTATCCGATTGCCAAAGTAGCAGCAAAGCTAGCTGTAGGCTACAATCTAGATGAATTAAAGAATTCCATTACCGGCAGCACGTCGGCCTTCTTTGAGCCTGCCATTGATTATGTTATAGTTAAAATACCTAGATGGAATTTTGACAAATTCAAAGGCTCTGACAGAAAACTAGGCCTATCAATGAAAGCCGTTGGAGAAGTTATGGGCATAGGCAGAAACTTTCAGGAAGCCCTACAAAAAGCTTGTCAATCCCTTGAAATCAAGCGAAATGGCCTTGGTGCTGATGGCAAAGAGCTTAGAAACCAAGAAGAAATTCTGTACAGCTTGGCCAACCCTAGTTGGAACAGACTTTTCCATATTTATGATGCTTTCAAATTAGGCATTTCATTCAGAACCATTCAAGATCTGACAAAAATTGACAAATGGTTTTTGAAGCAGATCGAGGAATTGGTACACCTGGACAACACACTTGCCAAAGAAACACTGGAGAGCATCAGTAAAGAACTCATGCAAACGGCCAAACATAAAGGCTATGCCGACCGACAAATTGCCCACCTATTGGGATGCTTGGAAAGTGAAGTTTTCAATAAGAGAAGAGATGAAATGGGAATCAAACGAGTGTTTAAACTCGTAGACACCTGTGCAGCAGAATTTGAAGCGCAAACACCTTATTTTTACTCCTCCTTTGGAGATGAAAACGAATCCATTGTTTCTGACAGAAAAAAAATAGTGGTCCTTGGATCCGGTCCCAACAGGGTTGGTCAGGGAATTGAGTTTGATTACTCTTGTGTTCATGGGGTCTTAGCAGCCAAGGAATGTGGCTATGAAACGATCATGATCAATTGTAACCCTGAAACAGTTTCTACAGATTTTGACATTGCGGATAAATTGTATTTTGAACCTGTATTCTGGGAACATATCTATGAAATCATCCTGCATGAAAAACCTGCGGGAGTGATTGTTCAGCTGGGAGGACAAACAGCACTTAAACTGGCAGAGAAAATGGACAAATACAATATCCCAATTCTCGGCACTAGCTACAGAGCACTGGACCTGGCAGAAGACAGAGGCAGATTCTCCCAGCTCTTGAAAGAAAACAATGTTCCTTATCCTGAATTTGGAACTGTACATAGTACAGACGAAGCTCTTGAACTTTGCAAAACCATCGGCTTTCCATTATTGGTAAGACCATCTTATGTCTTGGGTGGACAGGGAATGAAAATTGTTATCAATGAAAAGGAACTTGAAGAGCATGTAGTAACCGTTCTCCGGGACATTCCAAACAATGAAATATTGCTTGACCACTTCCTCGAAGGTGCCATTGAAGCAGAAGCAGATGCCATTTGTGATGGAGAAAATGTTTATATCATTGGTATCATGCAACATATAGAACCTGCGGGCATTCACT
>NZ_CAXBOC010000358.1:0-6159 GCF_963976465.1 uncultured Cyclobacterium sp.
TTTCAAACTTGGGTAACCAATCTCTATCTATGATTGTCCGGATCCATTCAAAGGCTAGGCAGGAAAATGATTAAATTTAAGACCGAGAGATGAAGCTTAACATTCAAAATACATTTACAAGTGAATTACCTGCTGACCCTATTACGGGAAACCAAAGGCGACAGGTTGCAGAGGCTTGTTTTTCCTATGTGGAACCCAGTCCCAGTGCAGCACCCAAGCTAATTCATGTGTCCAAGGAAATGTTGGATAATTTGGGTTTATCAGTAGCTGACAGTAGATCTGCTGAATTCTTAAAGATTTTTACAGGCAATGCGGTATTGGATAATACCCAACCATATGCCATGTGCTATGGTGGACATCAGTTCGGAAACTGGGCAGGTCAGTTGGGAGATGGCAGAGCCATTAATTTATTTGAAGTAGCACATCAGGAAAAACAGTGGGTGGTGCAACTTAAAGGTGCGGGAGCCACACCCTATTCAAGAACAGCAGATGGACTTGCGGTTTTGCGCTCTTCCATTCGGGAATACCTTTGCAGTGAAGCTATGCATCACTTAGGAGTGCCAACCACCAGGGCTTTGTCTCTGGCCTTAACCGGTGACAAAGTAATGCGAGACGTATTGTACAACGGGAATCCTGCTTATGAAAAAGGAGCCATCGTCAGTCGGGTTTCACCAAGTTTTTTACGCTTTGGAAATTATGAACTTTTTACTTCCAGACAAGATGCCCAAACACTTAAAACCTTGGTAGACTTTACCATAAAACATCATTTCACCCATTTAGGCTCCCCTTCAAAGGAGGCTTATATAGCCTTTTTCAATGAAGTCGTGCAAAGTACTTTAGCCCTAATTGTTCATTGGCAAAGGGTGGGTTTTGTTCACGGGGTGATGAATACAGACAATATGTCTATTTTAGGCTTGACCATAGATTATGGTCCTTACGGTTGGCTGGAGGGTTTCGAAGAAGGCTGGACTCCCAACACCACAGATCTTCAGCAAAAGAGATACCGATATGGAAATCAACCAAATATTGGCCTATGGAATTTATATCAATTGGCCAATGCCTTGTACCCTTTGATAGAAGAAGTAGCACCTTTAGAAGATGCTTTGAACCAATATAGAACAGGTTTTCCTAAAGCAATGATTCAAATGATGCGACAAAAAATAGGCCTATCAACAGAAAAAGAGAAAGACATCGCTTTAATTCAAGAATTAGAACGGCTTTTGCAGGAGGCAGAAACTGATATGACTATATTTTTCAGGTTGTTAAGTAAAGTAGAGAAAGCTGACACTTCAAATGGTTTAGACCTAATAAAAGAAGCCTTCTACACGCCTTCTGAATTATCAGCTAGCCTACGAGAAGATTGGGAAGCTTGGTTCCAATTTTATGGAAATCGCCTGCAAGAGGAAGCTGTTTCTGACCAGGAGCGAAAGAAAAGCATGAACCAAGTTAATCCAAAATATGTACTTCGAAATTACATGGCCCAATTTGCCATTGATGATGCTGAAAATGGAGATTATGGTCTTTTGGAGGAATTGTTTGAACTGTTGAAAAAACCTTATTCAGAACAAACCCATCAAGAAAAATGGTTTGCCAAACGTCCTGAATGGGCGAGACATAAGGTTGGTTGTTCCATGCTCTCCTGTAGTTCTTAATCATGTTGGTGAATTGGATATACAAATTACCCATTGGTTATTCGGAAGTGATTTATAAAAACAAGAAATATGGACTAACAAGAACCGATTTTAATAAGGGAAAAAGTATTAAAATTTATGCCAAGGAATTGGGGGGAAAGAATTTTATTAGCCTAAACTATTATATAACCAACAAGAAAGATTTATTAAAACCCTGCGAAATGTCTGATCATAAGGTCATCCACTTCCTGAAAAACCTCGAAATTTTAGGTTAAAATTTAAGCTAGCCTATATTCTCAGGCACAATATTATTGTTTTATTCCTGTTTTCTCAAAAATCTCCTGTATGCCTTTCTTGATTGGAAATGGTTTTAAAGGTGGCACATCAGCTCCACCGGGATTACCCAAAGGAACCTTACCCACAAAAGATTTAACTCCTCCCAATACCAATCGAGGAATTTGACCAATTATTTCTCTATAACTTTTGACTTTTATCCCAAACAACAGCATTTCCCAATGAACGTAGGTGTGGGTATAAGGATACCTTTGCCCTATAATGTGGGCATTTTCCAAATGGTTCCATGCTTTACCAAGGTTACCGGCTTCAAACTCAATCCTGTAACTTTCAAGGGATTCTTGAAAATAAGGCACTAAACCTGAGGGCATAGAAGTGTAAATTTTCATATCAAATACAATAGTGCGTACAACTGTCAAACGTTAAATAAAACCTTTAAGTTTTTCTCTTTCCTTATGACAATGGGGAATAGATTGAAATTAATTCTACTTTAATTTTTTCCACCAATTTTAAGGATATCCCTGATAAAAAAATAGGAAAGGGAGAAATTCCCTTTCCTATCAACCACTATTTATTCCACCATTTATTCAGTGAGGCTGTAAGTTTTTGTACTACCTCAGGGTGTTTCTCTGCCAGGTTATTTTCTTCCAGAGGATCCTTTAAGATATTGTACAACAATACTTCTTGCGTATCCTCATTGGCGACTCCCGGTACAATGATTTTCCAGGGGCTGGTAATAAGCATTCTACTTTCCAAAGTCTTTTCCGGCACATCTACCCCCTTCATATCATGCGCAAAATCCATGCTGTAGATTTCTTTTCTGTTTTTTAAAGCTTTCTTATCCATTATATTGATTCCTTGCATATTAGAAAGCGGGCCCATCCCCACCGCAGCCAAGGTGGTTACCGCCATATCAATGCTGCTTGTCAAATTGGAATGATCCATTTTAGGCTTGATTTTCCCTGGCCATTTATAAATAATTGGTGTTCTTATCCCCATATCCAAAGGAGCCTGCTTGGATCCCTTAACATATTTATTCGGTACATCCGGATCTTGAATCCATCCATTATCTGTGACAAATACAACTAGGGTATTCTCTGTAAGTCCTTTTTCTTCTACCCTATCCAAAAGCTGACCCACAGTTATGTCAAACCATTCACACATGGCCCAATAGGATGCAACAGAATTGCTTGGAGCCAAGGGCAGGTATTTCTGAAATAATGAGTCCGGTGGGTTATGAGGAGAATGAGGCAAAAATGGAGCATACCATACAAAGAAGGGCTTGTCTTCATCGATGGCATGATCCATAAAATCGAATATAGGATCCATTCCTTCACGTCCAATTTTAAGACCTACATCTCCATGTCTTCCACCTCTACTCGGATCACCATGGGTCATTCCATGAGTAAACCCTCCTTCTTTGTAGTTTCCACCCCACCATTTCCCTGCTTGGAATGACAAATACCCCAATTTTTTCAGAATTATTGGGATGGTGGGGTGTTTTTGAAATTCATCCAAGTAGTCTTTATAAAGCCGAGACCTGGCGATTTGCCAATCATTATTGTAACGCTTCCCTGCAAATTTAAACTCCGGATCATTCCCTGTAATCCCATGTTGATAAGGGTAAAGACCAGTAATTATACTTGCCAGTGAAGGACTACAGAGTGGGGCTGTCACATAACCCCTAGTGAAGGTATGACCTTCATCAGCCAATTTATCAATATTTGGAGTCTCAATATGTGGGTGTCCCGTAAAACCATAATCGTTCCATGCTTGATCATCGGATAGTATATAAATGATATTGGGCTTTTCTTCCTGCCCATAAGATGTCATTTTCGTAATTGACATCAAAATGAGCACCACAAATGCCCACCTTAAAGGACGAATCCTACTTGCTTTTTTCATTGTAAATTATTTTGGTTTTCTAAGATTAATAGCCTGAATTCTGTTCTAGTCGGTTGATCAATATTTGTTCTGCCGGTATAGGTGCCAATAATTTATATTCAGCCACATCAAAAGAAGCATCAAAAAGGAAGGATTTCATCTGTTTTTCCCTTTGTCCATGAGCGGCCATTACTTCCAAGGCTTTTCCGGTTCTCTTCAGGTCATACCACCTTTGGTTTTCAAAACAAAATTCCACTTGGCGTTCTTTCAGAATCAAGTCCTGTAAGCTCTCTTGGTTATACCCTTGTAGTGGTTCTGTTAAACCTGCCCTGTTCCTTACCATTTCTACATAAGGAATGGCTTCTCCTGTTCTACCTTGTCCATTTAGGGCCTCCGCATACATCAACAATACATCTGAATAACGCAAGACCGGCATATTGTCCCCACATCGATCATCGGGGGCGGAAACTGGTGGTTTAAACTTTCCAATATAAGACAATTCTCTTATTTCACCATCCCAATCCGGCCCTGTCCAGGTATTAATGGACACCTCTTTTCGTTGGTCTCCTTCCTCAAATGCCTCAATAAGATCGCGCGTGGGGATATTCCAACCGGCAGAAACCATACTAATATTAGGCCTATTGGTTATTTCGCCTTCAGAACTCCAAGGGGCAAACATGAATATAAACCTATTGGATAGTTCGCGGTTGTTTTCTGAATACTGAATTGCAAATAATGTTTCAGTGAAATCGGGATTGGATGGATCATATAGATCCGCATAATTCGGAAGCAAGCTATACTGATTGGCATCGATTACCTCCTTTAAACTACTTTCTGCTGCGGAATAATTTTTTAAAGTAAGTTGCACTTTTCCTAATAAAGCTTGTGCGGCATATTTATTCGCTCTGCCATCCTCATCTACCGATGTAGCATTAGAGAAATGGGCTACAGCACTTTCAAGGTCATTAATAATTTGTTGGTAAACCTGCTCCTCGGTGGACCTATCAATATTTACAGCTTCCTGTGCAGTAATAGGTGCAATCACCAATGGCACGCCACCAAACTGTCTTACCAGGTTGAAATAATAAAGTCCACGCAAAAACAAAGCCTCTCCTTTGGACCTGTCTTTATATGCTTGGTCGGTCCAGGTGACCCCTTCCCTATCTATTTCAGCCAATAATTTATTACATCTGGTGATCCCATTATATGATCTATCCCAAAATTGAGCATAGCCCCTATTGTCGGAGGTAATAATAAATTGATCAATAACTCCCCTTACGGCCTCCCCGGTCCGGATATTGTACTGAAAACTCGTATTGTCAGATATCAATTCTGCCAAAACCCAATGTAGATCTTTTTCATAATCCCTCATTGGTACATAGCAACCATTGGCCAGAAGAATAAATTCTTCCTGTGTTTGATAGAAATTACCTTCATTTAAAGTCGTCTCCGGGAAAATCTCCAGAAAATCCTCTGAACAGGCACTCATTCCCAAAAAGACAAGTATATATAATAGCTTTTTCATGTCTGATTATTTTTTGTGACGCTGAATTATTAATTACAAATGCGTTTAAAAAGATAAATTGATACCTATGGAAGTGGTCCTTGACAATGGATAAGAAGTCATGTCAAACCCGGGAACCAGGGTATTGTTTTGATTGGCTGCTTGCCCTTCCGGATTGGCCCCTTTATAATGAGTAAACATGGCCAAATTTTGAACGGTCATGTATATTCTTGACCCCTTGATTACTTTTAAATGCTCCATTAATTTACTCGGAAGTGTATAGCCTAAAGTAAGATTTGAAATCCTTAGGTATGATGCATCTTCTACCCAAAGGGTAGACACCCGGTGACCCCAGCTAGGCCTCACTTGTGGGATTCCTGAATGAATTCCATCTCCCGGATTTTCGGTACTTCTCCATCGGTTTACCCAATCCTCGTCCACGTTAAAAAACCCTTGAAGATTGTCTGTCGTCTGGCGCAATCCATTCATCACCTGACCACCACTTTGCCCATTGATTATCAATCCAAGGTCAATATTTTTATACGCAAAATTGTTTGTAAAACCGAAAATAAAGTCGGGATGTGGGTTACCGATAATGGTATAATCCAATACGTCATTGATCAAGCCATCTCCATTGACATCCCTATACTTGACATTACCTTCGTAAACTTGTGGCGTTTTAACGATATCTGGATTCTCCATGTCTTCCGGTGTATAAACACCCTCCAATACAAATCCGTAAAATTGACCAATCGGCTTACCTACTACGGAAACGTGCGTTGGGTTACCGTCATTATTACCGGCCAATATCCGTACGGTATTGTCATTCAAGGAAATTACTTTATT
>NZ_CAXBOC010000359.1:0-6158 GCF_963976465.1 uncultured Cyclobacterium sp.
TTCCAATGTTTCAGGAAAATGATACCCTGTATCAATAAAATATATTTTTTGCGCTGAATTGCTTTTGGAGAATACACTTAACAATAAAGCAGAAGTTGCCGCAAAGGAACTTGTGAGCATCACATCCTTGGGGTCAAAATCCTTATACAACTGCTTAACACGTTCTTCTACTGATAAATCTCTGTATTTATCATTCAGAGTTTTAATTTCTTCCTTAGAATAAACTTTTTTTGATATAGTGGACTCCTGCATACCAGATGCTTTTAATTATTATTCTACAAAACCTACCAATTTGGTATGGTATTAAATTTTCGTAAAAATAGTGATTAATATCTAAAAAACAATACCCTTACTTTTTTATGCGAAAAAGCACTAAGAGGCAATCTTTAAAGCAAAACTTTTTTTACTTACCCATACAAGAAAGGTGACCATTAAGCCAACGAAAGCCATCAAGGCAAAAGACATTTTCAAGTCTGTCCATTCTGCAATAAACCCTATTAAGGGAGGGCCTAGCAAGAAACCAAAAAAGGAAATGGTAGAAACCATAGCAATGGCCATTCCAGTAGGAAGAGAAGTTGCGTTTGCAGCAAGGCTAAAACACAACGGCACAATGGCAGCAGTACCTAAACCAACCATCAAAAACCCAACAATAACTACTCCAACCTGCGCAAAAGCAATTGACAAAATTAACCCTGTAAAAATCAAAAGGCCGGAACCCATTAGGACATTCATCATACCAAATCGATGCGACAATTTATCTGCAGCAAACCTACCTAAGGCCATGGCCCCCATATAGGATATATATCCTGTGGGGACCAAGTAAGCAGGTGCTTGCACCACTTTATTCATGTATACACCGGACCAATCAAACATGCACCCTTCACACATCATCCCACAAAAACCAATCATTCCCAATTTTACTAAAGTTTGATCTGGTTTTTTCCAAACCATTCCCCTAACGGAGCTTGATTTATCATTTATTTCCTGAACAAATCCTTTCCTGAAGGAAAAAACAACTACGATTCCAAGCAAAAATATAATAGAATAATGATGAAAAGGAGATAATGACAAATAAACCATGAGCCCTCCAACTCCTGCCCCGGCAAAACCAGCCAAACTCCACAAGCCATGCAAAGAACCTAAAATATTTCTCCCATAATCTTTCTCAAGGTTTAAAGCCTGTGTATTTAAGGAAATATTCATCATATTACCCAACATACCAAAGATGAAGACCATGACGGTTAAAAAAAAGGCATCCATAGAAACCCCTATACCTACCAGTACCAATATATACAGTGAAAGGCCCACCATTATCACCAGCTTGCTTCCAAATTTAATCACAGCCCAGGTAGCTAGAGGTAAAGCAAGTAATGAGCCTAAAGGAAGACCTAACAGGACAGAGCCTAATTGCCCTTCACTTAACATAAACTTTTGTTGAAAATCAGGGATTCTAGAAGCCCATGAGGAAAAACACAATCCTGTAAGGAAAAAGAAAGCACCTGCTGAAATCCTTCTTGTTTTTAATTGCACCATTGATTTTTTAATAATTCACAAAGGTAAGACAGTAAGCCTATGAATAACAAAAATCATTTTTAACTTTTTGTGAACAATTCGACAAACTATAATGGCAACTTTTGAGTTATTTAAAATTAAATGGCATTCCATTGAATTGCTGAGATTATTCCCACGAATTTCAATAGTTGTCCATTCAAATATAAAAAGACATAGACACTATGGAATTCGTAATTGCAGGAACCACAATCGCACTCGCTATTCTTTTAATAAGAACAATTATCAAAAAAGTTTTCGATTGATACCTATGGATTTCAATTTCAACATGCGTAATATTGTTAAAAAAGATCAGCCTGTGAAAATAACCAATCTTTTTTGGTCATGAATAAAAAAAAGGAAATTGTTTCTCTTACCTTTTTTAAATACCCCAAAAGAAATCGTTGGTGGGCATTCAATCAAATGCAGTTGGCCATCTCACCATTAAAGAAAGTCCAAGGAAAGAAATTCTTTAAATTGATGGGGACCGGGGGAGGATTTGGCTTCTCACTTAAGCCGGACTTTTCCACTTATGCTTTACTGATGGTTTGGGAGGACGCCGAAGCTGCCAGAAGCTTTTATTTATCTGAAACGTATCTTAGGTTTAACCAACAGTGCATTAGTAACTTCACCTATTGGATGCGTTGTATCCAAAGTCACGGAACCTGGTATGGTAAAAAACCTTTCAAACCTAGCCATGAAAAAACTAAGGGGCCAATTATGGTTATCACCAGAGCTCGTGTGAAACTGCACAAAGTTTTTCGATTTTTGAAATACATCCCTAATACTAGCCGATCTGCAGAAAAAGCATCCGGACTAATCTTTACAAAGGGGATAGGAGAATGGCCTATAATAGAACAAGCTACTTTCAGCTATTGGAACAGTCAAGCGCAAATGGAGGACTATGCTTATGGAACTGCACATAAGGAGGTCATCAAAAAAGTAAAAAATGAGAAATGGTATAGGGAAGAACTTTTTGCGAGATTTATACCTATTGACATTAACAAAATCCCGGAATCGAAGCCATGAAGATTACCAAAACCAGATTGGCACCAACCCCTAGTGGATACCTTCATATAGGGAATGTACTTTCATTCCTTATTACTGCCAGCTTGGCTAAAAAGCATGCCGCCAAAATACTACTTCGAATAGATGATTTGGATCAAAAGCGTGTGCGAATGGAATACATTCAGGATATTTTTGATACACTAGACTTTCTGGAAATCCCCTATGATGAGGGTCCCAAGAGCAGCAAGGAATTTATTCAAGATTATTCTCAGCTCAATCGGCTATCTATTTACAAAGATTATATCCACGGATTAAAAGAAAAAAAACTGATCTTCGCCTGCGATTGTTCCAGAAAAACACTCTTAAAAAATCATTCCAAGAGGTATTATACAGGCAATTGCCTTCATCGGGACTTACCCTTGGGTAAGAAACAAACAGCACTGAGGTTAATTACCGATTTAAGGCAAACAATTTATATCAATCATTATACTGAAAATCAACAAGTCCATCAACTCCCGAATGCTATGGATTTTTTTGTAATCCAAAAAAAGGATACCTATCCAAGTTATCAATTGGCATCTTTGGTAGATGATATTTATTTTGATGTGGATTTTATAGTTAGAGGAACAGACCTATGGGATTCTACCCTTGCTCAGGTTTACCTTTCAAATCAATTGCTACGGCAGCAGACTTTTGATCAAACGGTTTTCTACCACCATCATTTGTATAAAGAGGAAGGAAAAAAACTATCCAAATCTAATGGAAGTTACGCTATTCGTCAAATGATTAAAGCCGGGGTAAAAAAAGAAGGCATATACCGAACAATAGGCCATTATTTGAACTTGCCTCAGGAAATAAAGAATCTAGAAGAATTTTCAAGTCAATTCCTTCTTCTTATGAATCAATCATCAAAATCGGGTATCGTCAACAGTTCGCCACCTTTTAAAGCAGACTGATGCGCCACAATACCGGGAACTGTATAAGCGATGGCTTCATATATATTTATTTTGGGCATACGCTCTTCCACTATGGGTTGGATAAATTCATGGGTAAGAAAGGTTTGAGAGCCATCGTATCCACTGTTACGCTCATTTTCTCAGGAAGCATATCGGTTTCCCACCACTTGGTAACTTCATAAGGTGCTACTTTATTTATTGTATGTTCAAAACCGGCATTATCCTTCCCCATCTCCGATGCATTGGTGACCATTGTTGGCTCCGAGGAATGACCTGTAGGTAGGTAGAAGCTCATCTTTTCACCCCGCCACTCAGCTCGCTCTGCATTTCTTAGTACTCCTTTCCAGTTCACCTCCACCCTAAATGAATGTCCTTGATCGGTTTGAAAAAAAGCAGTTTCATTCCAAAATGGATTGTTATATTGGTTATTTTCCAATAAGCCCTCCCCTTTCCCATACCCAAGGCAACTTACTTTTTTTTAATCTTTCACCTGTAAAACTTACCAATAATGCTATACAGTGTGTGGGATAATTCATGGGTACCAACCCATGTCGCCAAGTAGGTTTGCCATTTTCAAACCAAAGAACTTCCAATCCCGGATGATTATATTCTGCTGCAGCGCTAAATACCTTGCCAAAACGACCTTCTTCATAAAATTTTCTAACAGTAATGGTCCCTTGCATGTACACACTGGTTTCTGCCATCATAAAGTTTTTCCCTGTACTTAAAACAGCCTCTTTTATTTCCCGGCATTCCTGAATGGTCATTCCCAATGGAACGGCGAACAACACATGTTTACCGGCCTTCAAACTGGCTAGGGTATGCTTGGCATGATCTGAAGCAGGCGTTGCCAGAAAAACTGCATCAATATTGGGGTCCTTTAAGAGTAAATCAAGGGCATTATATGCCTTATCACAACTGTAAGTTTTCTTTAAATGACTTCTTCTATCCTCCCGAAGGTCACTAACGGCTTCTACAATACAGTTTGGGTGTTCATGAAATTGAAATGAGGCGCCAAACCTTCCTCCCACTATTCCGATACGTATTTTCTTAGTGGCTAACAAGTCGGTTGAAAATGCATGAAAGGGACTCAAGCTTGTCAAGCCGGTAATAAGGCCTGTTTTTTATATAAAATGTCTTCTTTTCACGGTGTTAGTTAGTAATAGTAAATAAAATTAAAATATAGCTATCAATCTGAAATGCATAAGAAGGAATAATTACCTCTTAATGGAAGAACAACCCATACCATTGCATTTCAACAACCGAAACACTAACTTAAGTAAATATTGAATTCTTATAGATAATTAATACTTAAAAACAGCAATTAAGTGGTAAACCCAAACAATATATTGAAAAAGGATGAAATTAGATTAATTAGAACTAAGAAATCTGAATAAATATTTAAACAGCAAACTTAAACAAAAACGATAGATAATTAGGCTATGTATCACTTTTCCCGAAACTTAATGTTAAGGTTTTGAAATACTCAATTTTAGGAGTATTAATTTTAAAACGTTTCCAAATCCCTACTATAACAATGAACATACAATAAAAGGAGAAAGAAAGATGACCAAAAAACTTAATACTTTACATTAATCCTCCTAAATTGCTTAACAATAAACCAATTGAACCGATGAAAAATACTAACCCAAGAAGAAGAGTGCTAAAAAAAATGGCAGGAACGGGACTAGCAGGTTTGCTGATTCCCTCCTTATCAAACAGACTGGCAGCGGCAGAGTCAAGCTTACCGGAAGGCTTAAGGGGCAATGTCAATCATTCCGTTTGCAGATGGTGTTACAGTGACATTGCCTTTGAAGACCTTTGTAAAGCAGCAGTAGAAATAGGGTTAAAATCCATTGAATTGGCCGGGCCGGAAGAATGGCCAATACTCTCCAAATATGGACTAGATTGTGCAATGCCTTGGGGTGCAGGTTTGGGTATAGAAAAAGGTTGGAACAATCCTGAACTACACGATCAATTGATTGAAAGTTATAAAGAAGTAATACCTAAGGTTGCAGCAGCAGGATACAAACAGATCATTTGTTTTTCAGGTAACCGAAATGGGTTAGCGGATGAAATGGGTATAAAAAATTGTGCAATGGGTTTGAAAAAAATTATGCCTACCGCTGAAAAACATGGTATCACTATGTGCATGGAACTACTAAACAGCAAAGTAGATCACAAAGATTACCAAGCTGATCACACAGCATGGGGAGTGGCTTTATGTAAGGAGGTGGGTAGCGAGAACATGAAACTTTTGTATGACATTTACCATATGCAAATAATGGAAGGAGATGTGATAGCCACCATTAAAGAATCCCACCCATATATTTCCCATTACCATACAGGTGGGGTGCCCGGCCGCAATGAAATAGATGAAAGTCAGGAGCTATATTACCCTGCGATAGTAAAAGCCATATTGGCTACAGGGTATTCAGGATATATTGGGCAAGAATTCATTCCAAAAAGAGCAGATAAATTGGCTTCCTTACAACAGGGAGTAGAAATTTGCGATGTTTGAATATAACACTCATGGGTACAAAAAAGAGCCCTGTTTTTTACTTTTTAGTTTCAATAGTATGGGCATAAAAAGGGCTTGTTGGAAAATTCGATAAAACTTGACCACGTAAGGGTAAACTAATTCAT
>NZ_CAXBOC010000360.1:0-6155 GCF_963976465.1 uncultured Cyclobacterium sp.
CTTACCTTTCTCCTAGAGCATATGCTATCCTACACAGGATGCATCATGCCTATAGCGATACGCCATTAGACCCCCATAGTCCACACCATACAGAAAACCTTTTTACCATGATGTGGAAGACAAAAAAGATTTACAATGAACATTTCACTTTTAGAGCCAAGCCTGAAGAAAGGTTTATTAAAGACGTTCCAGACTGGAATAGATTTGACAAATTTGCAGATACCATGGGAATCAGAATCGGCTGGGTTTTAGTATATGTATTGATATATGTTCTTAGCATTAGTGTTTTTGAACTAGCAGGAACCCACTGGTGGATGTATTTTCTTTTACCTATTCACTTTATGATGGGACCGGTACATGGTGCCATAGTCAATTGGAGTGGTCATAAATACGGATATGCTAATTTTGATAACAATGACAAATCAAAAAATTCATTGATTTTGGACTTTTTGATGTTAGGTGAGCTATTCCAAAACAACCACCATAGACTACCTAAAAGGGTAAATTTTGCAGTCAAATGGTATGAATTTGATCCCACCTATCCAATTGTTAAACTGCTGCATGCCACAGGAATTATAAAATTAAAACCCTCCAATTGATCTCTTAAAGTAATAGATACACCTACCTATAAAAGCCCTTCAGAATGAAGCAATTTCTCTTCATTTTGAAGGGCTTTTATTTTAATAAATCAAAACAAAATAAGAATGAATAAACAATGCTAAAAAAATAGTTAGTTACCAACAACAAATCAAAGAGAGTTCAAAAAATTCAATTGACTTGTTGGCTTAAATGTATAGATCAGGTTAAAATTTAACCTTAAAGCATAAAAAATGTTATGTTTTTATAAAAAAAATTGCATTTATAAAACTAAATGGTTAAGTTGATCCAAAATCACCTACTTTAAAACAGATATGAGAGAACTAACACGAGCAGAAGAGCAAATTATGCAAATCCTATGGGACATTGAGAAAGGCTTTGTCAAAGATGTCTTGGAAAAAATGACAGCTCCAAAACCAGCGTATAACACTGTTTCAACAATCATACGTATTTTGGAAAGAAAAGGCTTTGTTAAGCACAAAGCTTACGGCAAATCTCATGAATACTACCCTATTGTTTCCAAAGATGAGTACCGTAGCTTTACCATTAAAAATTTGTTAACAGGTTATTTCAGCGGATCTTTTGCGAATTTAGCTTCATTTTTTGCCAAAGATGAAAAACTAGATGTTAAAGCTTTGGAAAAAATAATGGACGAAGTGAAAGATGATGTAAAAGATTAATAATCTTTGATTAATTCAATGGTTATCCATTGACCTGATGAGAACTCCTTAATGGGACCAGTCATTAAGCTTAGGACACAACTTCATTTGAAATACATGAGTGGTCCTTAATCGTTGGAAGTTTTAAGCGGAGTCCCCTCAACTTAGAATTGACAAAGGCTTTTAATCAATCAAATTACTTTTTGTTTATTAATGAAAAAAAAGGTGAACGAATGAACGTTCACCTTTTTTATTTTCTCTCCTGTAGATTTTAACTTTACTTTAGCGAATAAAAGCTAAAATTAAAATAGACTTAATTAATTATCATCAGCTGTACCGATAGCGTGTACTTTAAAACCAATGTCTCTGAGAGCCTTCGTATCCATAATATTACGTCCATCAAAAACATGTGCTGGCTTCAACATATTGTCATAAATTTTTTGCCAGTCATAAGTTTTAAACTCATCCCATTCAGTAAGTACGGCCACAGCATGTGCCCCTTTACAAACTTCATAAGGGTCATTTACCACTTTGAGCGATTCTTTGTTTTCTTCAGGGGTTCTACTTCCCAAATAATCTAAGTCAGTATATATTTGTTGTTCTGTTACTTTAGGATCGTAAACAGAAACATTGGATTGCTCATTTAATAAATGATCTGCAACGTAAATGGCGGCAGATTCACGGGTATCATTGGTATCCTTCTTAAATGCCCAACCCAAAAACGCTATTTTCTTCCCACTTACTGTATTGTATAAATTTTTAATGATCTTTTTGGAGAAACGTTTTTTCTGGTAATCATTCATAATGATCACTTGTTCCCAGTAATCTGCAACTTCATTTAGTCCATATGAGCGCGAAATATAAACCAGATTAAGAATATCTTTTTGGAAACATGAGCCTCCAAAACCTACAGATGCTTTAAGAAATTTAGGTCCAATCCTAGAGTCAGTTCCTATAGCCCTGGAAACCTCATTTACATCAGCTTCGGTATGTTCACAAAGTTCTGAAAGAGAATTGATAGAAGATACTCGTTGTGCTAAAAATGCATTTGCAGTCAATTTTGATAATTCAGAAGACCACACATTGGTAGTAAGTATTCGCTCTCTAGGCACCCATCTGGCATAAACGTTTACCAAGGCATCAATTGCTTTTAATCCTTCTTCTGTTTGGTCTCCACCAATCAATACTCTATCAGGTGCCATCAGATCTTCAACTGCCGTTCCCTCTGCTAAAAACTCTGGATTGGAAAGAATCTGGAAATTCATGCCATTCCCAGTGTGTTTTAATATGTCTTTAAGTGTACTTGCCGTCCTAACAGGAAGCGTAGATTTTTCGACAACAATTTTATCACCTTTGGCCACTCTTGCAATTTGCCTTGCACAAAGCTCTATCCATTTCAAATCAGCAGCCTGTCCTTTACCTTCTCCGTAGGTCTTGGTAGGTGTATTAACAGAAATAAAAATCATTTCTGCTTCGTCAATCGCTTTGTCTACATCGGTTGAAAAAAATAAATTTCTACCTCTGGCTTCAGCTACTACTTCTGAAAGCCCCGGCTCATAAACAGGAATCTTGGAAACGTCTTCGTCATTCCAAGCTGCAATTCTAGCCTCATTGAGATCGACAACAGTAACTTTAATATCAGGACATTTTTTTGCAATCACAGCCATAGTTGGACCTCCAACATAACCAGCACCAATACAACAAATACTTTGGATCTTCATTTCTTATAGTTTAAAACATTTTATAAAATAAGGGTAAACCTCACCTTACCCTATTACTCCATTGATTAAAAATTAAACAAAAATACTAAATATTAAACATTAATCACTTAACCTTCGGTTTGGTTTTTAATTTACCTTAAAACTTCAATCAATTTGGCAATAGCATTAAGGCTTAAATAATTTAGCAGCGTTTCACAATTCAGGCCTATAGCATGGCATCGCTATTTACGCAATACCATTCATCAGCGCTTTGACCGATTTAGTTTAAATTGGAAACTTAGGTTATTATCGGGTATTCAAAATAAGAATTACTATCGTTAAAATAATAAAACGATAAAAGCAGATTGAAAAAACATAAGAACCTGCAAATTGGATATGGGTTTAAAATATTTCAGTTTTAACTTTTTAATCGCCAAGATTGAAGTGCAATTCAAACATGGTAATCATTAGGTAGTAACCAATATCTCACGTGATATTTTCCAATTGATGCTTTTATCAAGTTAAGGAATATAAACCGCAACTGCAGACAAATATATTACTAATTACAGTAATTATTCTTAAAAAAAAGAAAAAAATGGAAGGCTTAAATTCACATATACGAAAAGCCATTTTAGGAGGTAAAAACTGAATTATAAACCATTATGATTGAAAGCAAAAACCCATAATTTATCATTTCAATGATCATTTTGAGAAAAACTATGAACTAAGGCCAAAAAAATTTTCGGAATTAATAAGCAAGAAAAGCCGATCTTGTGTAGGCTTCCTCCGCTTCTGTGAGCCTATTTAATGATT
Source organism: uncultured Cyclobacterium sp. (assembly GCF_963976465.1). NCBI lineage: Bacteria > Pseudomonadati > Bacteroidota > Cytophagia > Cytophagales > Cyclobacteriaceae > Cyclobacterium > uncultured Cyclobacterium sp. The sequence continues at coordinate 3,770 of NZ_CAXBOC010000360.1, forward strand.
GTAAGATCCATAAAAAGTAAACTAATAGAAGGAATTTGAAATAGATGCACATTGAATATTAAAGAGTAGATCTCAATGCCTTTTAATTCCTTCTATGTTTGGGTTTGATCAAGAAGCTATAAACCAAGGGTTCAATAGATTTTCCTTATTGTATACAAGAGGTTCGTCAATATCTACTTTTTTTATTTCATAGCCCAAGGCTTTTAATATCCCATGGGCCGCAGCAGTATCCCATTCCATAGTGGGTGCAAATCTGGGGTATAGTTGGGCCTTCCCTTCAGCTAAAAGCATAAACTTCAAAGACGACCCCATACTGACCACATCTGCATCGGGATATTGATCTATAATACCCTGTGTTTCATGGCTTAAATGAGACCTAGAAGCCACAATCGTTTCTACCAAACCACCCTTCTTCTTTTGAAGGGCTACCGCTGATTTCATTCCGGTAATTTTCCATCCTCCCTGACTATTTCCCCAAAACAACCAATCCAACACGGGAGCGTAAACCACCCCAATAATTGGTATTCCTTTATGAATAAGGGCTATGTTTACAGTAAACTCACCGTTCCTTTTTACAAATTCTTTGGTTCCATCCAAGGGGTCTATCAACCAAAAATAATCCCACTGCTTCCTTTCCTTATAAGCAATATTTTCCCCTTCTTCTGAGAGAATCGGTAAATTAGTTTTGGATAGAAAATCACAAATAACTTTATGGGCTGCCAAATCTGCTTTGGTAAGTGGTGAATCATCTGCCTTATATTCAACTTCTAAATGGGCACTATTATATATTTTTAGAATTTCCAGGCCTGCGGCTTTAGCTCCCTCTTTGGCAATTTCGGTAAACGATTTCTCATTGATTTCCATATCATCAGTCTTAAAAGTTGATAGATTGTAAACTTATTGATTAATTCATAAACATTTGCTGGGAATCAAAAAAAATAGCCAAACTGGATCAGTTTGACTATTCTATATTCGCATTTGTTAAATCTTAATAGTTTAGATTCATATTACCATACCTGCAGCTACAGTCTCATTTGTATTTGGGTCAATTAAAATAATGGAGCCTGTTTGTCGGTTTCTTCTATAAGCATCAAAAAACAAAGGTTTTGCAGCTCTGACTTTAATTCTAGCGATATCATTCATCCCTATCTGGTCAACTCCCTCTTCACGGTGCAAGGTGTTTACATTTACTTTGTAGAGAATTTCCTTTACCATTACTTGGCACTCTTGCGTAGTATGTTTTAGCATTAGCTTGGTTCTTCCTTTCAACGAACTGTTACTCATCCAGCATACCATTACATCTAGGTCTTGTCCAACATTAGGTACGTTATTGGGCCTTACCAGCATATCCCCTCTACTTATATCTAATTCATCTTCAAGTGTCATGGTAACAGACATTGGAGAAAATGCTTCCTCAATCGGGTTTCCGTCTAATTCAATACTTTTAATTTTTGAGGTGAAACCTGTGGGTAATACTTTCACTTCATCCCCGGGCTTGAATATTCCACCCTCAATTCTCCCTGCATAACCTCTAAAATCTTGATGCTCATGGGTATGAGGTCTAATAACCATTTGTACAGGAAACCTGCAATCGATATGATTAAAGTCTGAGGCAATGTGGACATTTTCTAACAAATACAGCAAGGTTGGTCCTTCATACCATTTCATATTGGTGGATCTATCCACCACGTTGTCACCATTGAGTGCAGAAATAGGAACAAAATGCACATCTTTGATTTCCATCTTGCTTGCAAAGTCCTTATAGCTATTTACAATTTTTTGATAAACTTCTTCATCATAATCTACCAAATCCATTTTATTGACGCATACAATTACATGAGGTATTTTCAACAAGGAGGCAATAAAGCTATGCCTAAAAGTTTGTTCCAATAATCCTTTTCTAGCATCTATTAGAATGATGGCAAGGTTGGCAGTAGATGCCCCAGTCACCATATTTCTGGTATATTGAATATGTCCGGGAGTATCGGCAATGATAAATTTCCGCTTAGGGGTAGCGAAATACCTGTAGGCCACATCAATAGTGATTCCTTGTTCTCTTTCAGATTTGAGCCCGTCTGTAAGCAAAGAAAGGTCTACATAGTCAAATCCTTTCTTTTCACTGGAAGTTTTTACTGCCTCAATCTGGTCTTCAAAAATTGATTTCGAATCATAAAGCAATCTACCTATCAAGGTACTTTTTCCATCATCAACAGATCCCGCGGTGGTAAATCTTAACAATTGATTGGTTTCCTGTATGCTCATATTGTATGTATACTATTTCACTTGAATTTTTATAAATCAACTTTTTGCCGCAACTTTTGACAATTGTACAATTCAATTTAAAACTGATTGGTAAAATCATCGAAGGCTTATCCCATCCTCGGCA
>NZ_CAXBOC010000361.1:0-6115 GCF_963976465.1 uncultured Cyclobacterium sp.
TGATCCTTTTGGCCCTTACTTCCAACCAAGGCAGTAATGATTTTCAAGCCATAGAAAATCAATCCAATCAACCCCTTTATGCTTCAGTATTAGAAAAAAGCAAAGCCTGGGGAAATACCGGAAACATGATGTATGTGGTAGGAGCCACAAGGGGGGAGTCTATTGCAGAAGTGAGAAAGCTGGTTCCCGATCATTTTCTACTGGTTCCCGGCGTTGGCGCTCAGGGTGGTAGTTTGGAAGAAGTGGCCAAATATGGGATGAACAGTCAATGCGGGCTTTTGGTAAATTCATCCAGAGGAATCATTTATGCCTCCTCCGGAGAAGATTTTGGAGAAGCCGCAAAGCAAGAAGCCATACTTCTACAGGAATCAATGGCAAAGCAACTGGATATTTATTGCAAATAAAACATTCACCCCATTGATTTCGCTTTCTTTATATTTTTAGGTAATTTCATACAGAAGTTATGAAATAAACCTATGTTTCGTTTTCAAGAGGATTTTCTTCAGCTGATTTGGAAATACCAGTATTTTGATAAAAATACCTTGGAAACCGAAGGAGGTAGCCCCATAATCATTCATAAGATAGGTTTCCATAACCAACACGAAGGCCCCGATTTTAAAGAAGCAGAAATTTCACTCGGGGGCATTCGCCATTATGGTCACATAGAAATTCACCTTCGCACCTCCGATTGGAAAAACCACAATCACCATTCGGATAGTGCATACAATGCAGTCATTCTTCATGTGGTTTGGCAACATGATCAAGAGGTAAAAAGAAAGGATGGGACTGTGATACCTACTTTGGCTCTTGAAGGAAAGGTATTGTTGGATGTAATTCGGAATTACCAAAGACTACAAAGTTCTACTAAAAAGCTTCTTTGCACGGACAGCCTCCCTGAGCTCTCTTCAATTTTAAAATTTTCCATGTTGGAAAAAGCGCTCGTCGAGCGGCTCCAAAATAAAAGTGATCAAGTTTTGGACTTACTAAAAGAGAATGGGAATGATTGGGAAGAAACGGCTTACCAATGGTTATTTTTTTCTTTTGGTTTTAAAACCAACAGCATCCCTATGTTAAAATTGGCGCAAAGCCTACCCTATAAGCTAATTAAAAAAAACGCAGGGAATATCGAGCAAATTGAAGCACTAATCTTCGGACAGGCCGGTTTGTTTACGCCTTCATTGGATTTAAGCCAAAGCTATGAAAAAGGGTTGCAGGCGGAATATGACTACTTGCTTAACAAATACTCTCTTAAGAAAAACCTTTTTCCCTCAGAATGGAAATTCATGAAAGTAAGACCAAGTAATTTTCCATCTTTTAGATTGGCACAGCTTTCGGCCTTGCTCAGCCGAAGCCCCCACCTATTTGACTTGGTACTTCATGAATTAGATAGCAGTCAATCCATTGAAAGAACCTTTGATTTGTCTGTGAGTGAATACTGGAAAAAGCATTATCACTTTGGTAAGCCAAAGCCCCATGCTACCCAGGGAAAATTAACCCAAAACATTCTGGGACTTTTAATAATCAATTATGTGGTACCTCTTTGGTATGCCTATGGCAGATTTGCAGATCTTTCGGTCTGGCAAGAAAAATGCTTCAATCTATTGCAGGAAATTCAGGCTGAAAAGAACAGCTTAATCGATATTTATCAGGCAGTGGACTGGCCGGCCCTCAATGCTTACGACAGCCAAGGAATGCTTGGGCTCTATCATCAGTATTGTTCCAAACGTCTGTGTTTGCATTGTAAAATCGGTCAAAACCTCCTTAGACCCAATTTAAAATGATCTTTTGCATAGGTTGGTAATTTCCATTAATTTTGTACTTCTAAAACTATATTATGGAAAAACCAATCATTATCTTCGGTGCCAAAGGAATTGCACATCCTGCATTAGAAATATTCAATAGTCATGATGCTGTAGTCTATGGTTTTTTGGATGATGATGCGAGCCTTCACCAAAAAGAAATTAACAATGTGGCCATACTGGGGAAGCTGGAAGACGATGGTTTTCTTAAGCTTATCGGTAAAAAATGTGAAGCGTTTGTTGCAGTAGATGATCCAAAGTACCGAGAGACCATAGTAAAATTACTGAATGAAAGGAGAAAAACACAACCGGTAAATGCTTTGCATAGGTTGGCATATATCTCTACAGATGCCGGCATTGGTCATGGGAATTTTATCAATGCCAAAGTTACCATAGGAGCTGGAGCTGAAATTGGGAACCACTGTATTTTACATACCAATGCAACCATTGAGCACCAGGCCAAACTGGGAGACTTTGTACAAGTAGGCGCAGGAGCCGTTGTCAACTCAGGTGTAACCATCGAAAATGGAGTGTTTATAGGCTCAGGTGTCACCATTGTCTCCGGTGTTAAAATAGGAAAGAATGCCAGGATAGGCGCAGGATCTGTAGTCATAGCGGATATTGAAGCCAATCAAACCGTATTTGGTAACCCGGCACAAGTGATCGATAAATAAATTTATTTCTTTTTTTAAACAAGTAACACCCTGTCGGAAACAGGGCTTAAGTTATGGATTATAACATCTTATTGTATTACTGCTATGCCCAAATCGAGGATTTGGAAGCATACCGCGAGGAACACCACTTATTTTGTGTAGAAAACAATATAAGGGGTCGAATTATCATTTCTTCAGAAGGTCTGAACGGAACGGTTTCAGGATTAAAGGAAGACTGTGAAAAATACATGGCCTATGTGAAAGGCGATCGTAGATTTGCAGACACAGAATTCAAAATTGATGAGCACAAGGAACATGCCTTCGCAAAAATCAATGTTCGCGCCAAAGAAGAAATTGTCCACTCAGGCTTACGCCACCTTAACCCCAGAGAAAAAACAGGCAAGCATTTAGAACCTGAAGAGTTTAAGGCACTAAAAGACAAAGAGGATGTAGTGATTTTGGATGTTCGTTCCAATTACGAGCATGAGTTGGGGCATTTTAAAAATGCTGTACGACTAGACATAGACAATTTTAGGGATTTCCCCGAAAAGGTAAAGGAGCTTGAGCACCTCAAAAACAAAAAGGTACTTACCTATTGCACCGGAGGAATAAAATGTGAAAAGGCATCTGCTTTCTTGCTTGATCAAGGTTTTGAAGATGTATACCAACTCCATGGAGGAATCATCAAATATGGAATGGAAGCCGACGGAGAAGACTTCGAAGGTAAATGCTATGTATTTGACAACAGGCTGGCCGTGGATGTGAACAAGGTAAACCCTAAAACAGTTTCCAAGTGTTTTGTTTGTGGCACCCTGTCTGACCGGATGGTCAACTGCGCCAACCCTGAATGCAATGTTCATGTACCCATTTGTGAGTCCTGCGGATGGGAAATGGAAGGTGCCTGCTCTGAAAGCTGCAAAACTGCCCCACAGAAAAGACCTTATAATGGTACCGGGTATTACCAGAAAAACACCAATGGCTATAATCCATACAAGGGATTGTACCAAAAGCCAAATGCGAATAATATAAAAACCACCCTCCATGCTAAGTCCGATACCTGAGTCGGAGCTTATCATCAATCCTGATGGAAGTATTTACCACCTCCGCCTCAAACCGGGGCAGGTGGCAGATACCATCATCACTGTAGGAGACCCAAACCGTGTCGCTAAGGTTTCCTCCCACTTTGACCGCATGGAGCTTCAAGTCACTCACAGAGAATTTATCACCCATACAGGCTGGTACAAAGACAAAAGAATCAGCGTAATCAGCACCGGAATGGGTACGGATAATGTTGAAATCTTTATGACAGAGCTGGATGCCTTGTTTAATGTGGATTTTAATTCCCGCCTACCTAAGCCTACACACAAAAGTTTAAATATTGTAAGAATTGGTACTTCCGGCAGCATGCAAAGCACATTACCTGAAGGTAGTATTCTAGCCAGTTCAAAGGCAGTGGGCTTGGATACCTTGATGGCTTTTTACTCCATCCCTCAAACAGATTTGGAGCGACAAATTGCCGAGCAAGTTCAAATTCGCCTAGACTTACCTTTTAGGCCTTATTGTGTAAGTGGTTCAGAAATGCTTCTAAAGAAGATAGGAAAAGACCTACCATCAGGAATCACTGTTACTTGCCCGGGATTTTTTGGTCCACAAGGCAGAGAAGTTAGATTAAAGCCCCGAATTCCTAATCTCTTCGATTTATTAGGCGCACAACCTTTTCAAAATGAACCTTTTACCAATTTTGAAATGGAAACCGCAGGTTATTATGCCATGGGGAAAATGTTAGGGCACGAGGTCCTTAGCATGAATGCCATTGTTGCGAATCGCATCTCAGGAAAATTCTCCGCAGATCCGAGTGGAGTTGTTGACAAGTTGATTGCTTCAGTTTTGGAAAAAATCTAACTTCTCTCTTTGCCTCAGTCTGCTTAAGCTTAGCCAATTAATTAGGAAATCCCATCAAGTTCGCTTAATTCCAGCCATCTCATTTCCAAGGTTTCTATTTTTTTGTCCAATTCTTCAATTTCCAGCGACCACTTCATTAGTTCTTCATGATCTTCCGTGCCTTGGTTAATCTTTTGGATATAGGTATCTTTTTCGGCGGTCAATTGCTCAAGCGATGCTGAAATCTCTTCAAACTCTTTCTTGTCTTTAAAGGTAGCCTTGGTACTTTCCTTTTCTATGGTTTTTGATGCCACAGGTTTCTTTTCTGCCACCTGCTTGGGCGCTTCAGTTTTAGCCGCTTTTTGTTTTTCTCTTAGGTCTGTATAATTCCCGGGGAAATCGCTGATCTGCCCATCTCCTTCAAAGACAAACAGGTGGTCTACCAGCCTATCCATAAAATACCTATCGTGTGAAACAATCACCAAACATCCCGGAAATACATCCAAAAATTCCTCAAGCGTATTGAGGGTTACGATATCCAAATCATTTGTAGGTTCATCCAGAATGAGGAAGTTGGGGCTCTTTACTAGAATTAGTAGCAATTGAAGCCTTCTTCTCTCTCCTCCGCTCAGCTTGGCAATATGTGTATGTTGCTGCTTGGGTGGAAAACCAAATTGGGTCAGAAATTGGCTGACGGTGATGGTAGCTCCTCCGGCCACAGTAACCACCTCGGCTACTTCCTTAACAATATCAATCAATCTCAAGGTTTCATCAAAGCTATCCTCCTCTTGTTTATAATAACCAAAAGCAGTGGTTTGCCCTATGGTGACGGAGCCCTTGTCCGGATCATTTTTCCCAATAAGCATATTCAAAAAGGTGGTTTTTCCAGCTCCATTTGGTCCTACTATGCCTACCTTGTCTCCTTTTTTGAAAGTATAACTAAAATCCTCAATCAGTTTAAGGTCTCCATAGGATTTATGGATTTTCTCTATCTCCACAATTTTCTTCCCAAGTCTTTGAGCAGTCACCTCCAGGCTAATGTCTCTTTCCTCTTGTTTTTTGAAGGCTTTCTCCTTGGTATCATTGAAGGCCTCCACCCTGTATTTGGCTTTGGTTCCTCTTGCTTTCGGTTGCCTTCTTATCCAATCCAGTTCCTTTTTATAAAGGCTTTTGGCTTTTTCCTGTTCTGTGGCCTGATTGGCTTTTCTTTCTGCCTTCTTTTCTAGAAAATAACTGTAATTGCCTGCATACCGATACAATTCACCATTTTCAAGTTCTAGGATATTGTTGGTCACCTTATCCAAAAAATACCTATCGTGTGTCACCATTAAAAGTGAGAGATTGGACTTCGAAAGGTATTCTTCCAGCCATTCGATGGTTTCCAGATCCAGGTGGTTGGTTGGTTCATCGAGTAGCAATAGGTCCGGGAAGTGAAGAATAGCTCTGGCTATGGCTACTCTTTTTCGCTGCCCTCCACTGAGTGCAGACACTTGAAGCCCGGTATCATGGAGTCCAAGTTTTCCCAAGACTTCATTGATCTGGTATTCAAAATCCCAGGCTTGCAGCCGATCCATCTTTTCAAAGATAGGTTGCAGTGCCTCACTATTGTCTTCTCCTCCTTCTGCTTTGAGCATCAGGGCCTGGTACTCATGAATTACTTGAATAATTTCATTGTCGGGATCATCAAATATGGTTTGGTAAATGCTTTTCTCTCCGGCAAAAACCGGGTTTTGATGCACATAGGCCATTTTAATTTCCTGGTTGATGACAACTTGTCCTGCA
>NZ_CAXBOC010000362.1:0-6114 GCF_963976465.1 uncultured Cyclobacterium sp.
TGTGTAGATTTGACCCTGAAAAACTAGAAGAGGTGGCCGAAGTAAACGGTTTCCAACCCATGCATATGAAGGGGAGGATATATAAGGGATATTGTTATGTTGCTGAAGAAGCCCTTAGAACCAAAAGAGACTTGGCGTACTGGATTGACCTCTGCCTGGACTTCAATGTTAAAGCCAAATCATCCAAGAAATAGGACAGGGAAATCCTGTAATTGAATGGTTTAATAGAACCTGTGTCTTCCATTGTTTTTATTTTGACAACATTAATCTTGCAATCCATAAAACCTGTTGAGGAGCTTAGGGGTTAAAGGTTTATAGATATGAAACTAAAAAGTTGCTATATAAGAAATTATTTATGGCCAATTAAACTGTGTATTGCTTTCCTGGCTATGCTGTTGTTAAGTAAAGAAGGGAATGCTCAAAAAGTCAATCTAGAACCCATACCTCTACGTGTGGCTGCTCAGGTTTTTAGTCCGGATGAATTTTATATTGCTCGGGTCATTGATGAAAGAGCGGACCAAAACCCTACGGCATTTGTGGTTGTTGACCTGGAGCGAGGGAATAACCTGGAAACGGTAAACTTAAAAGGCGGAACCATAGCTGCATTGGAAGGGTATATTTTGAAAGCTTATCCGGGAGATAAAAATTTGCGGCCTATAGTGATTCGGGTTAAAGACTGTAAAATTATAGAAAATCTCAAAAACCCTAAGACAGGGGCTGTAGAAGGAGACATTCACCTGGATTTTACCTTTGCCATGGAGAAAGGGGATGAACTTGTAGATTTGTTGGATTTTCAAGGGGGGATAAGTTACCAAAGAGGGATTAGACAAGTTAATTTATTGGAAGCCTTTCTAAGACGTTCGGTGAATTTGTCCATCAAGTATTTTGACGATTGGATAAAGAAAGACGCCGCCAATAATCAAAAACTGGCGAAGTCTGTTCGGTTAGAAATTAGTGATTACCAGGGGACGAATGATAAGGATACTGTTTTCTACTCCACTGATAGGCCACTTTCTTGGGAGGATTTTAAAGGAAGACCCAGGTTTAACAACTATGCAGCTTCCATTTTTGCAAGTATAGGTTACGAGTCCAATAGCAAGGTAGAAAATGGGGAGATTGTGGTCGATTTGGTTTTTAAAACATATATGTTAAAAAGTTCCTCATGGGTGAGGAGTGGAAATAACAGCTACGGCTTGAATCACGAGCAAAGGCATTTTGACATTGCCAAGATTGTCACAGAGCGACTTAAAAACACACTTGAGGCATTGCAATTAGAACCCCATAATTATGAAAGAAAAGTATCCTTTCACTATTTGGAAGCCTTTAGAGAGATGAACCAAATGCAGGAAGAATATGACCGGGAAACTTCAAATGGAACCAATGGCTCCGCCCAACAAAGGTGGAATGAAAAGATTGATTCTACATTGCGTCAATTGGGAGTAGATTGATATTGCGTAACATCTTTTCCTAATACAGCTAAGGGTCTATCATCAGACGCTTTAGATTTATCCTGGAGCTTCTGAATGGCTTGAATTTGTTAGCTGCACCTACCCTATTTAATATTTCGGGTTGAGGCAATAATTTTTCCTTAGGCAGGTAGCTACAGGACAGGACTATGGACTATTCATTTTATCTTGCCTTTTTAACCAAAATGACAAGATCTAATGAATGTGATGCAAAGACCCCTAAAGCTTGTTTTTTCCTTGACCCTGTTAATGGCAATTGGTTTCGATGCTTTTGGCCAGCTTCCTCCTGCGTTTAATAATGGCAAGGATTATAAAATTGCAGATGATTCCAGAACCAGGAAATACATCGCCCCGGTTAAAATATTTTGGAAATCTACCGAGGATAAGGGACTGATAAAGAATGAAAACCATCTGTTGGGACAACCGATCGGGCAGGCCATTCTTACTTCCAACCAAGACTTTTTGGTCATGAGGAGTACTGCAACAGAAAAGCCCGGTATCCTGTTGGACTTTGGGGTTAACCTTCACGGAGGCATTCAATTGGTCACTGGCATGATTGGCTCCAAAGATCCGGTGCGGGTGCGCATAAAGTTGGGAGAATCTGTAACTGAGGCCATGTCTTCTATAGATACCCTTCAGGGAGCCACCAATGATCATGCGATGAGGGACTTTATCGTTTCCTTACCTTGGCTTGGTAAATTGGAAATTGGCAATTCGGGTTTTAGGTATGCCCGTATAGACCTGGTTGATCCGAACAAAGAGTTGTTGCTCAAAGAAGCCAATGCCATATTGACCTACCGAGACATCCCTTATTTGGGGAGTTTTAAAAGCAATGATGAGCGGCTGAATAAAATTTGGGAGATGGGTGCTTATACAGTTCATATGAATATGCAGGAGTATCTTTGGGATGGCATCAAAAGAGACCGTTTGGTATGGGTAGGTGATTTACATCCGGAAGTTTCTACCATCAATGCTGTATTTGGCTACAATGAAGTGGTGCCAAAAAGCCTTGACTTGATTCGTGACATTACACCCATGCCTGAGTGGATGAATGGGATCAGCACTTATTCTATGTGGTGGATCATTATTCATCGGGATTGGTATTTGCACCATGGGGACAAGGCTTATTTGAAGGCTCAAGAGGAATATTTAACAAAACTTTTGCGCCATATGGCGAGCAGGGTAGAAGGGAACAAAGAAAAATTGGATGGTACACGCTTTTTAGATTGGCCTTCAAGTGAAAATCCGGCAGCCATTCATGCCGGTTTACAATCCATGCTGATTTGGGCTTTTGATGCATCTGCAGCTATTTTTACTGTTTTGGAAAATTCAGAAATGGCCAAAGAAGCAGCAACCATGTCTGCTAAATTAAAGACTTATCGTCCGAAACACGCTGGATCGAAACAAGCGGCTTCCCTTATGTCTTTGACAGGAATTATGGATCCTGTAAAAGCCAACCGAGAGGTCTCCAAAAATGGAGTTGCTGATTTTTCTACTTTTTATGGTTATTATATGCTTGAGGCCAAGGCCAAGGCTGGGGATTATCAAGGAGCCATAGAAAATATTCGTGAGTACTGGGGAGGAATGATTGATTTGGGAGCGACTACTTTCTGGGAGGATTTTAATATTGAGTGGTTAGAAAATGCAGGGCGAATAGATGATTTTGTACCGGAGGGTAAAGTTGATGTTCATGCCTCTTATGGTGGGTATAGCTATGATAAGCTCCGACATAATCTAAGTCATGGTTGGGCTTCAGGGCCTACAGCTTGGTTGAGCAAGCATGTTCTAGGGGTGGAGGTATTAGAGCCTGGATCTAAGACCTTGTTAATTGATCCACACTTAGGGGATTTGGAATGGGTAGAAGGAACATTCCCTACACCTTATGGCTTGGTTTATGTCAAGCATGTTAAGCAGGGTGATGGAAGCCTAAAGTCGGATGTTTCTGCTCCTAAGGAAGTCAATATTGTGTATACCAAATAAGCCGGCTGGGCTTAAGGTTGGGTCAGGGTTTTGTAAGGGGATAAAAAAAGGCAACTGCCCATTAAAATGGACAGTTGCCTTTTTAGTTATGGATGAAATTGTGGATCAACTACCACAAGCTTCACAATCATCAGGGTTGTCCAATGAACAAACAATGGCCTCCTGCTGTTGTTTTCTGCTTTCTGTATCATCAATTGCAGCCGGTTTGTCACCACCCAATTGAGATTTGTCAACAGTAAACTTAATGGCACTACTTGCCGCTTTAGAGCGTAAGTAATAAATTCCTGTTTTCAATCCTTTTTTCCAAGCATAGAAATGCATAGAGGTTAATTTACCGAAATTAGGTTCCTGTAAAAACAGGTTCATACTTTGTGACTGACAAACATAGGCACCTCTGTCGGCCGCCATGTCTATGATGACCTTTTGAGAAATTTCCCAGACAGTTTTGTACAGGTCTTTCAGGTTCTGAGGAATGTCCGGCATGTCTTGAACGGATCCATTGGAAGCGATCAATCTGTTTTTCATTCCGTCGGTCCAAAGTCCTAATCTGATCAAATCTTTCATCAAGTGCTTATTGACTACCACAAACTCTCCGGACAAGGTTCTTCTTGTATAGATATTGGTGGTATAAGGTTCAAAACACTCATTGTTACCCAATATTTGAGAGGTAGACGCGGTTGGCATAGGAGCCACCAAAAGTGAATTCCTTACGCCATACTTGTTTACCTTTTCTTTAAGTCCTGCCCAGTTCCATCGATCTGATTTAGGGGTTACCCCCCACATGTCAAATTGGAAAAGTCCTTTGGATACCGGTGAGCCTTCATAGGTCTCATAGGTGCCATTTACTTTTGCCAGTTCCATGGAGGTTTCCATAGAGGCAAAGTAGATGGTTTCAAAGATGTCTTCATTGAGTCCTTTGGCTTCTTCGGAATCGAAAGGCATTCTCAATAGAATAAAGGTGTCAGCCAATCCTTGAATCCCTAAACCAACTGGTCTGTGTCTGAAGTTTGATTTACGCGCTTCAGGAACAGGGTAATAATTGACATCGATTACCTTGTTAAGGTTTCTGGTGACCACCTTAGTGACTTCATATAATTTTTGATGGTCAAAGTGTTTTTTACCATCTTTTCCTGTGGTCACAAATTTAGGAAGAGCCAAAGACGCCAGGTTACAAACTGCTACCTCATCAGGAGAGGTGTACTCCATGATCTCCGTACATAGGTTAGATGATTTGATGGTTCCCAAATTTTTCTGGTTGGATTTGCCATTGGCTGCATCCTTGTATAAGATATAAGGGGTACCTGTTTCAATTTGAGATTCTAAGATCTCAAACCAAAGCTCTTGTGCTTTGATGGTTTCACGCGCTCTACCTTCTTTTTCGTATTTTTCATAGAGTCTTTCGAACTCTTCACCATGGCAATCACCCAAGCCGGGGGCTTCGTGTGGACAGAATAAAGACCATTCTTCATTGGCTTCTACCCTTTTCATAAAGAGATCGGATACCCAGACAGCATAGAATAAATCTCTAGCACGTAGTTCATCCTTTCCATGGTTCTTTTTCAAGTCAAGGAAGTCTTTGATATCCGCATGCCAAGGCTCAAGATAAATGGCGAAGCTTCCTTTTCTTTTTCCACCACCCTGATCAACGTATCGGGCAGTCATGTCAAAGTTTCTTAACATGGGTACAATTCCATTGGAAACACCATTGGTGCCTCTGATATAAGAGCCTTTGGCCCTTACATTATGAATGGAAAGACCTATGCCTCCTGCAGATTGTGAAATTTTCGCACATTGTTTCAAGGTGTCATAAATTCCATCAATACTGTCGTCCTTCATCGTTAGCAAGAAGCAAGAGGACAATTGAGGTTTTGGTGTACCTGCATTAAAAAGAGTAGGGGTGGCATGTGTAAACCATTTTTGAGACAATAGGTGGTAAGTCTCAATGGCAGCATCGATGTCTTCCTTATGGATACCTATTGACACCCGCATCAGCATGTGTTGAGGTCTTTCCACCACTTTACCATCAAGTTTGATAAGGTAGCTTCTTTCCAAGGTTTTGAAGCCGAAGAAATCGTAGTCAAAGTCTCTGCTGTAATCAATTACTTGATCTAGTTTGGCAGCATGTTTTTTTACAATTCCATATACATCAGGAGCAATCAAAGCTGCGTTCTCATCTGTTTTTGGATTGATATAGGTATAAAGTCGTTTCATGGTGTTCGAAAACGACTGACTAGTAGTTTTGTGAAGGTTTGATATGGAAATTCTAGCAGCAAGTATTGCGTATTCCGGATGCTTTACCGTAAGGGAAGCACAAACCTCTGCGGCAAGATTGTCAAGTTCCGAGGTAGTGACACCATCGTATAGGCCATCAATTACTTTCTTTGCAACCTCAATGGGATGAATGTAGCGAGCATCCAAGCCATAACATAGGTTCTCTATTCTAGTTGTGATTTTATCAAATCTGACGGACTCTCTTCTACCGTCTCTTTTTATTACTAACATACTTACTGATTATAATGGTTAAAAAATGATTAAAAGTCTTCTTCAACAGAGAATTTTCCTGAAGAAGTGTCGTCTTTGCCTTTCATTACCCCGGCTTTTTGATAATCACCGACACGTTTTTCGAAGAAATTGGTTTTTCCTTCTAAAGAAATCATGTCCATAAAAT
>NZ_CAXBOC010000363.1:0-6111 GCF_963976465.1 uncultured Cyclobacterium sp.
TAAGCGGTTCTAGTCCTTATATTGTCTTCTTCAAACATTAGATCATCTATTGTTAGCTATACTTAAAGGCAATCTAAAGAAAAAGGAGGACCAAAATGTCGAATGATGATAAAAACGAATCCGGATTCTTTCAAAAAATGATTGATATTGGAGCTAATAAAAATTTTTCTATAACTGAAATTAGGTATCTACGCGTAACGAATATAGCCTCTATTCTAGGCGCCTTATATAATGCAATTTGGATGCTCCTTTCAATTATTCTCACGGACTCCCCAATAATCTACGGAAGCAATGCACTCTTGGGATTGATGTTTCTAATGGTGCTAATTTTTAACAATAAAGGTTGGCGGGTATTGGCAACTACATGGCTTATTATTGCGGCGTATATTTCCGTTCTCCTATTTCTTTATTTACTGGGATATTCCTCAGGCGTGGCCTTCATTAGTTTCTTAATAATTATCCTTCCTTACATGACTTTCCCCCGAAAGGCAAGGAAAATAGCACATGGTTTTGGTATACTGGCTTGCTTAACCTTGGTTGTAACTGTCATTCTTCAATCAAATATTACTGCGCATTATGATGAAGTAGATCCCTATTTATTACAAGTAGTTAATATCAGCATAACAGGATTCATTTGCCTCGCCCTTATATGGAGTATGTCTGTTTTAATTGATAGTTCGGAGGAATCCTTAATGGCTGAACAGAAAAAATCAGACAATCTCCTACATAACATTCTTCCGGTCAAAGTTGCGAAAGATCTAAAAGAAACCGGTAAAACAATCCCCCAAAGGCACCAAAAGGTGACAATATTATTTACTGATTTCAAAGGTTTTACGGAGTTAGTCTCATCCATTTCAGAAATCACTTTGGTCAATGAATTGAATGATATTTTTGGACGGTTCGATGAAATCGTTGAGGAGGCAGGAGTTGAAAAAATTGAAACCATTGGTGATGCCTATGTGGCTGCATGTGGGCTTGGAGAAGGAATAACGGAGCATGCCAAGAACTGCATTTCAGCCGCCCAACAGATGATTTACTACCTTGATGAAAGAAATTTGACCCATGAAATAAAGTGGAGAATGAGAGTTGGTATACATTCCGGACCTATTGTGGCCGGAGTCGTAGGAAGGAAAAAATTCAGGTATGACCTTTTCGGTGATACAATTAATACAGCAAGTAGAATGGAGTCATCCGGAGAACCGGGCAAAATAAATATTTCCGAACCAACCTATCAGCTAGTCAAAAATGACATTGATTGTGAATACAGAGGGGAAATTTATGCCAAAGGAAAAGGGGAAGTGGACATGTACTTTGTAAAATAACCTATGGGCAATAAGCGCCCTTGATTTACAAAAATTAATAAGCCAAGATCGTAGATGCCTGTAATGATAAATTGTTCTTATGAAAAAATACAACCTACACATCGTTTTTGGACGATCAATAAAGTGTAATTTATTGGTGAGTTGGACAGTTTTTCCGAGGTTAGATTCAATCCCAATGATCCGATCCTACCGAAAACAGTCGAAATTAAACCCCTTGTTACTACCACCAACCATTAGCATTTACTAGAAAAGGGAAGCTATATTTAAAACCTTAGTAATTGTAATAAAATTCAATCTGACAGGTCCTATTAAATTAAATCATATGAAAAATCTATTCTTACTAATACTTGCAATAGGCATACTTACCGCCTGTGAGGACTCCACTAAATACGGCATCACCAATCAACCTTCGCTAGCTGATTATCAGGTGGGTGAGAAATGGGTCTGGAAATACAAAGGTGTGACTACGGAGGGAGAAGTACGCTCGGATGGAAAAGATACGCGAGAAATAGTCAGTATTGACGGAGTATTAGGAATGACTATCGGTAATGACACCATTCCTATATCCGAAATCGTTAAACCGGAAGAAAGCGAAACACCTAAGTATGCTTGGCCTCTGGAAGTGGGTAAAAAGTGGAAATATGAAAACAATTGGACAAGTCAAGATGGAACAACGGGAAACCAAAGTCAAGTGGCTGAGATACTGTCTTACCGAGAAGAAACAGTAGAAGCCGGAACTTTCATGGCTTACACAATTAAATACACTGGTAAAACCACGAACTCCAGAGGGTATAGTGCCGATGAAGAAGAGATTTGGCTGTATGCTCCCGAAGTTAAAACATTCATTAAATTGACTCAAAATCAAGGTGATTTTTTGTATATAGAGGAACTAACTGAATACTCAAAACCTGACTAAATTAAACCATTTTTTAAGCACTAATAAAAACAAAGCACCAAAACAAAGCCTGCTAATCGCCGGACCCCATTGACACCCTTCGACAGACTCAAGGATCGGCAACTTGGCCTAGGATCCATTATCAATCCTTATAAATAGATTGAAAATGGTTTTTCATCTTTTGATTTCTTTTATTAATATCGGCTGGCGTAGCAGGATTCGCTCAAAGACAATAGGTAACAAATAAACCAAAATAGACTTTAAAAAAATTATGGAAGTAATTAAAAAGACAATCCTTTTCTCATTCTGGTTGGTGTTAGGGCTTAATTCGGTAAAAGCGCAGAGCGATATTTACGGGGAAGCCAGATTGATAAATAAGCAAGCTGAAGGGTACAGAGGAATTTGGTATTATATCAATACTGCCGGACAGGCAGGAAAGGTCACCAACCAGTACAAATATAAATATAGCGGAGGGCTGGGGACCTATGGTGCTACACAATACCCTTTCTCAGTTTATGCGGAAGAGGTGGACAAAACCTTTTTCTGTTATGGTGGAACCGACCAAAGTGAGAAAACCCTGCTGCACATGGTCTCCTATTTTGATCACAAGACTGGCCAGGTGCCTCGTCCCACCATCGTTCTCGACAAAGCCACCGAGGATGCCCATGACAACCCCGTGCTTCAAGTGGACAAAGAGGGTTATATATGGATTTTTTCGACTGCCCACGGAGTCGAAAGACCTGCTTTTATTCATAGGAGTGTAAAACCCTACGACATTTCTGAATTCGAATTGATGCCGACAACGAAAACCGTGGATGGCAAAAAAGTGCCATTAAATAACTTTTCTTACATGCAAATTTACTATTCCGATACAGATGGTTTTATTGGCCTTTTCACCCATTATGAACAAATTGGCGGTCGTGTCATTTCCTGGATGAGGAGTGAGGACGGAATAAATTGGTCTGAGTGGAAAGACTTGTCCTTACTGGGCGATGGCCACTACCAAACAAGCGCAAATCAGGGAAAGCGAATCGGTACTACCTTTATGTATCACCCCAACAGAAAGGTAAGGGGTGGCCTGGACTTCCGAACCAACCTTTATTATCTTCAGTCGGATGATTTTGGAAAAACCTGGAATACGGTTGATGGGGCAACAATAGATTTGCCACTGAGGGAGATAGCTAATCCGGCAATGATATACGATTACGACGTTGAAGATCGCAATGTTTATATTGACGATTTAAATTTCGACAAGGAAGGAAGACCCATAATTTTTTACAAAACAAGTAATGGACCCCTGCCGGGACCGGTTCACGGACCACGAATGTGGCATACTGCCTGGTGGAATGGGAGCCGCTGGGAAATCCAATATTTCACACCCGCAGGAAACAACTATGACAGCGGTTCCATCTATGTCCAGGAGGATGGAAGTTGGAAAGTAATCGCCCCAACTGCAATGGGTCCACAAGATTACAACACTGGTGGGGAAATGGAAATGTGGGAGAGCAAAGACCATGGAAAAACCTGGAGAAAACTGAAAATGTTGACTTGGAATAGCAAGTACAACCATAGTTATGCACGGCGCCCTGTCAATGTGCATCCCGACTTTTACGCTTTCTGGGCAGACGGTCACGGGCGCGAACCTTCAGAATCAAGATTATACTTCTGTGATCAGGAGGGCAATGTTTACCGACTTCCTCAACAAATGAAGGGTGATTTTGCAAAACCCGAGTTGTATACATTTAAAATGAAATAAATGCTGCACAGTCCCTTTGGCACCCCGCTACCAGTTGATACAAATAATCACCCTATTCTAACCTGAAGTTAGGAAAGGGCTCTTTGAATGGGTCGACTTAAATCAGGAGACAAGATGCTCAAATCTAACTAATCTCAAAAGTTAAAATTTAACTTATGCTTTTTATTTAAGGGGGCAGCATCTGCCGGAATGTCCGATAAAACCCATTAATTTCAAAGGGGTCAAGATGCTCCGATATTTCCAGCGATCGCAAGTTTATTTGGACAAAAAAGCCTCTAAAAGTAATCGAGACCTACAACACTATTGAAAATATAGAGCTAAAAGGAGAAGTTTTGAATAAGGAGAACTTATCCGTTAAATAATAAGAACTTTATTAAAATCCGGTTTTCTGAAGCCTCTGGCAAGCATTGCGACAAAAAAAAAACTCCGAAAAGCTTTTCCTGAAATCGATCCGGAACACTCTCCCATAAGTGACTTTCACTTATTGTTATAATTTGATATATTCAATAATAGAATACTTATGCCGGAAACTAACAGTAAATAAAAGGAGGGTTGAGAAAGTAGCCAATAAAAGGGCAATTGTCCACTTCAACTTCTTTATTACCTCTCAGAAGCCAATAAAAATTTTAAGCTTCTGCAATCAAAAGATCGATACCCGTGGCCACAGAGCAATTATATACTAAATAAAGATTTATGATTTTAAGAAATTTGATATTAACCGTAATAATTTTTGTGGCAATGCCGGTATTTGCTCAACAATCTCAAAATAAAGAAATTTTAAAGCCTCGCATTGTTGTGCTTACCGATGTTTCCACTTGGGAAACCGACGATAGCGAATCATTGATTAGGCTTCTTGTACATGCAGATTTATTTGAAATTGAAGGGATAATTTATACTACAGGCTGGAGCCATGAGGTGCTGCGCGATGATTTTATTGATTTAATTCATGATGCCATTGATGCGTATGAAAAAGATTTACCAAACCTCAAGAAACGCTCTAATCAGCTTACCTTCCAAAAAGATGAAACCCGGCAACTAATTGGGTATTGGCCAAGTCCTGATTATTTACGGCAACATACTGTTTTTGGTAGCAAGCAGAGGGGAATTGATAAAATTGGCATAAACAATATATCTGACGGCAGTAATCTAATTATTAAACTAGCAAATGAAAATGATGAACGCCCTCTTTGGGTTTTGCTTTGGGGAGGCGGAAATACCTTGGCACAATCCATTTGGCAGGTTCAGCAAAACAGCAACGAAGATGAATTAAAGGCCTTCTTGCACAAAATACCAACTTATGCTATCACTGACCAAGACAGGTCCTATAAGGGAGGTACTCCTTTCCACATAAGTTCGAATCAATGGATGAGAAAGGAATTTGAAAAAGACTTGAAATTCCTTTGGGATGAGTGTGCATGGAAATACCAAAACGGCAACGGAAAAAGGAATTGGGATGAATATGCTCAGCATATACAAAACCATGGAAATCTCGGAAAAATCTATCCAAAGTATAAATACGGAGTTGAAGGCGATACTCCATCATTCCTATACCTAATGCCTAATGGCTTAAACGACCCTCTTGTTCCTAATCAAGCCAGTTGGGGCGGTTATTTTGAATGGGGAATTTCACCTGATGATTCTACTTTTGCCTATAATAACCATACAGGAAAAGTGAAGCAAATTTGTAGTAACTATGCTGCTTATTTTTATGCCGCCACCTTTAATAATTTTGCCGCTCGAATGGATTGGGCCTCTAAAGGTACAGGGAATCGAAATCCAATAATCGTTTTAAATGGAAATGAAGGGATTGACTTGGTTCACATCGAAAAGAAACAAGGCGAAGCAATTGTCCTTGATGCCTCAAAAACATTCGATCCGGAAAATGATCCACTGACTTTTAAATGGTGGGTAATGCCGGAAGCAAGTACCTATAAAGGCAAGGTCGCAATTGAAAGTAAAAATTCAGATACCATTACCATAGACATCCCATCTGATGCGGCGGGTAAAACAATTCATATTATTTGCGAAGTTACCGACAAGGGTGTACCATCACTTACAAGTTATCGGCGGATAATAATCGCTCCAAAAAACTAATTTCAAATGAAAAAATTCAATCTAGTTGACACTGAGGGGGAGGT
>NZ_CAXBOC010000364.1:0-6078 GCF_963976465.1 uncultured Cyclobacterium sp.
GGAGATGCCAAAACGGAAGGTCGAGCCACCAATATGGGCTTTGATACTTGGACGGGCTATTTAAATCAGGACCATGCCCATTACTATTACCCCAGTTACTTGGATCATGACGATAGAAAAATACTATTAACGGATAATCCCATCCTAAGAAACAATTACAGTCATGACATTCTCACCAATGCGACTTTAAATTTTATTCGCAAGCATAGAAAAGCGCCCTTCTTTTTTTATGCTGCCTATACCAGTCCTCATTTTTCTGCCCCTGAAGAAGATGAGCATGGTTTGACAGTTCCTTCCACTTACCCCTATACGGAAAAAAATTGGCCTGAGGCAGCCAAAAAATATGCAGCCATGATTTACCGTCTTGATAAGGATGTGGGCAAAATTGTGGCTCTTTTGAATGAGCTAGGCCTTAGGGAGAATACCTTAATTGTCTTTACTTCAGACAATGGAGGACACAGCAATGTGTGGAAAAAATTCAGGACCAATGGAAAGCTAAAAGGGTACAAACGAGATCTATATGAGGGAGGGATAAGGGTACCTTTTATTGCAAGTTGGCCCGGTGTAATCCCAACCGGGCAAAAATCAGATGAGCCGATTGGTTTCCAAGACATGCTACCAACTTTTGCCGAACTGGCCAGGGCTCCCGTTAAGGTGAAGATTGATGGGGCCTCTGTTTTTGAGGCTCTGAAAGGCAATCCATTACCCAAAAATGAGCGGGTATTCTATTGGGATTTTGGTCATACCAGAGAAAGGTATGATCAGGCTGTGAGAATGGGTAAATGGAAAGGAATCCGAAGAGGGCAGGGCCAAGCGATTGAAGTATACAACCTTGCCGAGGATATTTCTGAACAATATAATCTGGCGGATGAAAATCCGGAGTTGGTAGAAAAAATGGACAAGTTAATGGATGCCATGGTGGTGCCTTCTCCTAGGTACTCGGTTGGTGAAATATATACAGGAGGTCCCATTTGGAAAAAAGACTGGTAAAGGGATGCATTCATTTCAAGTAATGAGCAATTTCTTTTTGTACATAATCGGACATAATCTTGTACGGAACCGTAGCAAGGAAGGGCTTGATATTGTCTTCAAGCCCTTGAATCCTTATTCAAGGGCCTATTATTTTTTGGCACTTAATTGGCCTTTATTTTCCCAAAAGAAAAATCCATTTAATCCATGAGAATATTTATCGGAATGATCCTTTGGGCCATCTTATTGGTGCTTTGCTGGCCTTTAGCCTTAATTGTTTTATTGTTATACCCTATAATATGGTTGGTATTACTGCCATTCCGCTTGCTGGGATTTGGGGTAACCCTTACCCTTTCCATGATATTTGCCTTGTTTATGTTGCCATTTACCCTGATGCGGGCTTAATTACCTCTTGCTTACAAGGAGCAAACCCATATAAGTAATCGCCGCATTTACCAGAAGGATTTCAAAGCCAAACTGAAAGCCATTGAACCAGCTGGCAGCGTTCCAGTCCAGGATAAACGAAAGGACAGGGCTTAAAAGACAGATAAAGGGTACCCATTTGTCCCTGACGCTAAATCTATTACTAAGTCCAAAGGCAAATAGACCGAGCAAAGGCCCATAAGTGAAACCTGCTGCCTTGAATACGGCACTTACTACACTTCTGTCGTTCACCTCATTGAATGCGACAATGGTTAGGAAAACCAAGAAGGTAAATCCAATATGGATCCAACGTCTGGTTTTATCTTGGTCGATGTTATTGCGTTCAGGAAGGTTGACAATGTCTATACAAAAAGAGGTGGTCAAGGCCGTTAAAGCGGAATCGGCGCTAGAAAAAGCTGCAGCAGTAATCCCCAATAAAAAGACCACACCTGCCAGGGTTCCAAAGTGGTTCAATGCCAAGAAAGGGAACAATTCATCTGTGGTCTTTGGTAGCTCAATGCCATTAACTTCTGCGTAATGGTAAAGCAATACCCCTAAACTTAAAAAAAGTAAGTTTGAAATAAAGAAGGTAATGGAAAACCAGAAGATGTTTTTCTGAGCATCCTTTTGATTGCGACAGGTCAGGTTCTTTTGCATAACGTTCTGATCCAGCCCGTTCATGGCAATGGTAATAAAAATACCACCTGCAAACATTTTGAAGAAATTCTGGCTAGAATTGCCTCCCCAAACAAAGATGGAGGACAAATCGCTGTCTCCAACCACGGTCAATAATTCAGAGGTACTTTTGTCCAGGTGTTTGCCTATTACCACAATGGTGATCACCACCGCCAAAAGCAAAAATATGGTTTGTAGGGTATCTGTCCATACAATGGTTTTGATGCCACTTTTATAGGTATAAAGCCAAATCAGCACCATGGTGGTCAATACAGATGCATAAAAGGGAATATTGAAGGCGTCAAAAAAGGCAAGTTGTAAGACAGTAGCAGCCAAAAAGAGCCTAAAAGAGGCACCGATGGTTTGCGAAATAAGAAAAATGGTGGCTCCAGAAAGGTAGGCTTTCTGCCCAAATCTTGTTTTGAGGTATTCGTAAATTGAGATCAGGTTTAATTTGTAAAAGAGCGGTATCAATATCAGGCCAATAACTGCATAGCCAACCATGTTTCCCATTACAAATTGCAAATAGGCCCATTGCGTGTTGCCTACCTCTCCGGGTACGGAGATAAAGGTAACCCCTGATAAGGCAGCACCCACCATGCCAAAGGCCACCAAGAACCATGGGGATTCCCTGTTTCCTGTATAAAAAGTTTGGCTATCAGATTTGAGTGAAGTGAGGTAACTTATCAATAATAAAAGTGCAAAATAAGCGGCGATTACACCAAAAACGAGCAATGGACTCATGGTTCTCTTTTTATAATATATTTTTTATCCCCAATGATAGGCATTTTCTTTAAATCATTTTAATGAGACGCCACAAATTTGGTATCTTTCAATCGAATTTGATTTGTTTGAAAGTATGGCCAATTATATTGAAAATAGCATAAGCTTTAATGCTGCGAGACATCTAGTACTATCTTTAATTGATTTAGCAAAAAAAGGATTGCTTACTTTAATTTTGCTTTCCATTAATTTTGTCTCACTTTTTGCACAACAAACGCCTCCTTTTTTGGCAGAGAAATATGAATATTGGGCAGATTCGGTTTTGGCTAACTTAAGTCCTGAAGAACGAATTGCACAGTTGATTATGATTCCAGCCTATTCCAATAAGGACAAGGTTCATGTGGATTCCATTGCAGGTTTGGTGAGAGAATACGGTGTAGGGGGGATCATCTTTTTTCAAGGTGGACCGGTTCGTCAGGCACAAATGATCAACCAATTCCAACAAATTTCCAAGGTGCCATTAATGATAAGCCTGGACGGAGAATGGGGGCTCAAAATGCGATTGGACAGTACGGTTCGTTTTCCTTATCAAATGGCTTTGGGAGGATTAACAGGTGAAAGCCTGATTTATGAAATGGGGGCAGAAGTGGCCCGCCAGGCAAAAAGAGCCGGAATCAATGTGAATTTTGCGCCGGTGGTGGATGTCAACAATAATGCGAATAACCCGGTAATCGGCTTCCGTTCCTTTGGTGAGGAAAAAGAAAATGTAACCAGCAAATCATTGGCTTATATGAAAGGCATGCAGGACAATGGTATTTTGGCTTCTGCCAAGCATTTTCCAGGCCATGGAGATACAAATGTAGATTCACATTATGGGCTTCCTGTGCTTCATTTCTCCAAAAAACGGCTTAAGGAATTGGAGTTATACCCTTTTCAGCAATTAATGGATCAGGGATTGGGCAGTGTAATGGTGGCCCATATGGAAATCCCCGTTCTTGATAGTACAGTAAACAGCCCCTCTAGTCTTTCCAAACCCATTGTTACAGACTTGTTGAAAGATGAAATGGGTTATAAAGGGCTGATTTTTACAGATGCTTTAAATATGCAGGCTGTCGCAAAATATTATCCTCCTGGAAAGGTAGATGCCAAGGCTTTGCTGGCAGGGAATGACATGCTGTTAAATACCATGAATGTGTCTGCTGCCATTGCGGAAATAAAAGCTGCCATAACACGTGGTGAGATTAGCCAAGAAGAAATAGATAGAAGGGTATTAAAGGTATTGAAAGCAAAAGCCTGGCTTGGACTAGACCAATGGGCACCTGTAGAAACAGATCATTTGATTGCTGACTTGAACAATTCTTCAGCCAACTTTTTAGCGGAACGTTTGACAAAGGCCTCCCTTACACTGCTTAGGAATGAAGAAAATGTATTGCCGGTAAAAGGACTTGAAAACACAAAAATAGCAAGCCTATCTTTAGGAGCGAATCAAAGAACTGAGTTTCAACACCAGCTAGAAAGGTACAGTCCAATGGATCATTTTGTTTTCCCAAAAGAAGGGGATGTGAATGATATAATTGCCTTAAAAGAAAACCTTGCCGGTCACCAGTTGATCTTGGTAGGCATTCATGGACTTGGGATAAGACAAGGGAGAAACAACTTTGGAATAAGTCCTGAAATGGTAACCTTATTGAGAACACTAATAGAAAGCCATACTGTAATAGTAAGCGTTTTCGGTAATGTTTATAGCTTGGGGAAAATTCAGGGATTGGAAAATGCGGCCGGGGTAATAGCGGCCTATCAAGAAACCCCTCTTACACAGGATTTAACTGCTCAAATGATATTTGGTGGAATTGGTGCGCAAGGAAAATTGCCTGTTACCATCAACTCATTTTTTAAGCGAGGAGACGGGTTGCAGTTAGAAGGAGGGATTAGAATGGCCTACACATCTCCCGAGGGAGTTGGATTGTCTTCTAAAGATTTGGCAGGCATCGATTCCATTATGCAGCTAGCGGTTAAAGGCAAGGCCATACCCGGAGGACAGGTTTTAGTGGCCAAAAGTGGTAAGGTTTTTTACCACAAGGCTTTTGGCTACCACACTTATGATTCCTTAAAGGAGGTGAAGCCGGATGATTTGTATGACCTTGCCTCTGTGACCAAAATTAGTACTTCATTGGCTGCATTTATGCATTTGAAGGGTTTAGGAAAGTTTGATGAAAACAATACCTTAGGGCATTATTTAACAGCGGCAAAAGGAACGAATAAGGAGGATTTGAAATACAAGGATATTTTAACGCATCAGGCCAGATTACGTTCATGGATTCCCTTTTGGATGTCCACTGTAAAGAAAAACGGGAAGTTCAGATGGTTTACCATGAAGAAGGATTCTTCAAAAAGATTTCCTATAAAGGTTGCAGATAGCCTGTACATTCACCGTAATTATGCAAGGACTATTTAGAAGAAAACCTTTACAAACCCTTGGGGGCCGGATCGCTTACTTTTAATCCTTATTTAAAATTTGAATTGGATAGGATTGTTCCTACTGAATATGATTCTGCTTTTAGAAAACAGCTTTTACATGGAATGGTACATGATGAAGGGGCAGCAATGCTCGGGGGAGTGAGCGGCCATGCCGGATTGTTTGGCACAGCCAACGATGTGGCCAAGCTGATGCATCTTTACCTAAATGATGGGTTGTATGCTGAGGAACAGCTCATTGCTTCGGGAGTGGTGCATGAATATAGCAAATGCGTATATTGCGATGAGGGAAATTATAGGGGGATGGGATTTGACCGGCCCAATAAACCGGGTGATCCAAATGGAAATGCTGCTCCGAGTGTCTCGGAAAAGAGCTTTGGGCATTCAGGCTTTACCGGTACCTATACCTGGATAGATCCTGAAAATGAAATCGTCTATGTTTTCCTTTCCAACAGGGTTCATCCAACCAGGGAAAATCGAAATATTTACAAACTGAATTTGCGAACAAACATATTAGAGGAGGTCTATAAGGCTATAGAAAAAGCAAAGAGTAGATAGTAAATAATCCTTTTATGCTAAGTCAGAAGTGACGCATTGATGTAAGCTGAAGTTATAGACAGGCACCCGCTGATAAGTACAGGTTATTCTAATACCATAATAATAATAATTGGGGAATAAGATGGGGGAAAGTTGTTGAAAGGAGGCCTTTTTTTTTGCTTGTTGGTCAAGTTTAATACTCACCTTCTACTATTTTTCTCTTAAGATTTTTCACCTTGTCTAAAGTAAGCGGCTTGACAATATAATCACTGACAT
>NZ_CAXBOC010000365.1:0-6077 GCF_963976465.1 uncultured Cyclobacterium sp.
ATAAAACCGCCAGTGCCACTGAAATCCCTATAGATGGAGTGGTTACTTATACCATTGGTATTACCAATAATTCAGCCTTTGATTTAACAAACGTGCATGTAGCAGATCCCCTTCCTTCAGGTTTATTAAACATGGGAACAGTGCCAGCACAAGATACTGATGGGAATTGGATCATTGCCTCCCTAGGTGCCGGAGAAACTGCCAGCTTCCAAATTGAAGCAATGGGAGTAGAAAAAGGTGAAAAAGTAAATACCGCAACCATCAGTGTTGGGGAGTTTACAGATCAGGTTACTGCCCCTACTGTCACAGTAGTTGCCAAACAAGTGGATATTAGCGTTTCGAAGACCTCATTTGGTAAGGCCATTTACGAAGGCAATGAATTTGAATATGAAATCAAACTAACCAATAATGGTCTGAGTTCAGCAGAAGATGTTGTGGTAAGTGATCAATTGCCTACAAATGTTGAATTTATCAGTTTCACAGGTACAGACCCCGGAGCAACTGTTTCAGGAAACACTATAAGTTGGACAGTTTCATCTATAGCTGCCGGTGAAGATTTGGTGTATGTGATTAAGGTACAAGCCGTAGGCATTGGTGCCGTAACAAATACAGTGAATATTGAAGTGCCGGATAATCAGGATAATATTTCAACAAATAAAGAGGACAGTGACACCAATCAAATCATTAGGTTCTTTGTACCCAATGTAATAACTCCGGGGAACCTAGATGGTAAAAATGACACTTTTGAAATTAAGGGAATTGAAAACTTTGCAAAAAGCTCCTTAACCATTCTTAACCGAAATGGTGACCATGTCTTCGAATCCGAAAATTACATGAATGATTGGGCAGCGGAAGGGTTGAATCCAGGTGCTTACTTTTATGTCCTGATTATTACGGACAATAGCGGTGAGGAACAAACCTATAAAGGTTGGGTTCAGGTCATAAAATAATGATTTTGTGTATAGTAGCAGCATTAAAATAATAAGTTCGATGAAGAATATTTTTAGAGTTTTTGG
This sequence comes from uncultured Cyclobacterium sp., assembly GCF_963976465.1. NCBI lineage: Bacteria > Pseudomonadati > Bacteroidota > Cytophagia > Cytophagales > Cyclobacteriaceae > Cyclobacterium > uncultured Cyclobacterium sp. Next base: position 1,017 of record NZ_CAXBOC010000365.1, read on the forward strand.
ATTTTTGGTGATTTTACTTCCTGCAGGCCTTCATTCGTCTATGGCCCAGCAGCTGCCTCAGTTTAGCCAATACATGTTTAATGGCTTACATGTAAATCCGGCCTATGCGGGATACAAGGGGGAACATTATGTTCAATCTACCTATAGAAGTCAATGGGGGAGTTTACCGGGAGCGCCCACCACTTTTACAATCACAGCAGACTTAAGTGCCAATGAGGGGCTTATGGGTTTCGGCGCTTCTATTATGGCAGATGAAGTTGGCGCTACAAAAACCAATACAGCCTTATTGACTTATGCCTATAGGATTCAAACAGGGAATGAATCTTTCCTGGGTATAGGGGTAAGTGGAGGAGTTTCAGAATATGCCATCGATGGGAGCATGTATGATCCAAATGATTTTGGAGATGGAGAATTACCCGAAGGGAGAATCAATGTTTTTACACCGAATTTGAACACCGGGATCTTTTTTCATAGCCCAAAATTTTATGCAGGATTCAGTGCCTATAACCTAATAGGTAAAAAGAAACTAGAAGAAGAGGCCATGGCTTTGGCTTATCATAATGTACACTATTACTTGACAGCAGGGGCTTTGTTTCCAATTTCCGATCAAGTTCAGTTTAAGCCCTCATTCCTGATACGAAATGGAGGGAGCGGCCCCACCAACCTGGATCTAAATGGTATGTTTTTATTCATGGACAGAGTATGGGCAGGAGCCTCCTACCGAACCAACTTAAAAGTGGGCGCTTCGGATTTGCCATCCGGTCTTTCTGCTAAAAATGCAGTAGCCTTTATTTTAGAATTGTTTGCGACAGAAAAACTTAGGCTGGGTTATGCCTATGATGTGCAAACCAATGCTTTCAATGGTTTGCGAAACAATAGCCATGAGATGTCTTTAGGTTACTACATCTCTCCAAGAAAAGTGAATATGAAAAACCCAAGATGGTTCTAAATATGAAAAAGATTTTTATTTATTTCTTGCCTGTAATTTTATTCAGTGCCATGGTCTGTCAAGTGCAGGCCCAAAGCGGACTGTTGAGGTATGCCCAGCGAAAAGCTGCGGAATCTAATTATTTTGAAGCGGCGAATGGCTATGCAAAAGCTTATAGTAAACAGGCTACTTATACCGCAGCAAAGGGAGCAGCTGAAAGTTTTACCTTTTTAAGAGATTATCAAAAAAGCCATGATTGGTGGGAAAAAGCTGTAAAATTCCCGGATGCAACCAACAATGATTGGTTGGCTTATATCGAAGCAGCAAACCAAGCCGATCAAAGGGAAGCAGTATTTCTTGCCTTGGATTCAATGAATGGCTCAGCACTCGCACTTAACCTTGATTCTTTGAAATCCTGGTATGGAAGCAAACCCAACTCTGCTGTAGTTGGAGTGGATGGTTTGAATACAAATAGTGCTGAATTTGGTTTTACAAAAGACAGCAATGGGACAGTTTATTTCTCTTCAGATAGGGGGGGTGAATTGGACCGAAATAAAAAAGGACTAAGAATTGACAAAAGTTACAAATACTATAACAAGAAATCAGATTGGACAGGTAGGGATTTCCTAAGCATCTATAAGATGGATGATTCAGGAGAGATGGAAAAACTATCCATACCGGTTCCGGATGTTTTTCATTCAACTGAGCCCTATGTTTTACAAGAATCTCCGGTGCTTTTTTATACAGTCAGTAGAGAAATTAGGAAGTCGGGAAGCTATGAAGTCCATTCGGAAATTTATTACAGTAGCATCAATGAAGGAGGTCAGTTGAGTGATTTTAAGGGGCTTTCTATTAATGCACCCTTGGAATATAGTTTGAAAACTCCGTTTGTAGATGAAGAAGAAAAGCGTCTGTATTTCTCATCAGACATGCCTGGAGGCTTTGGAGGCTTTGATTTGTATTATATGGATTATTCAGACGACTTTGTTTTTGAAGCTCCTGTGAACTTAGGAAGTGAAATCAATACAGCCAGAAATGAAAGTAATCCTTACCTCAAAGAAGAGAAACTGTTCTTTGCTTCTGATGGTCATGTTGGATTAGGCGGTCTTGATTTATTTGAAGCGAAAGTTTTGGACAAAGGCTTCTCAGGAGTGAAAAATCTAGGCCTTCCTTACAATTCTCCCCAAGATGATTTCGGCTTTTTCATTACATCAGACAACAAAACCATACTTTCATCGGATAGACCTGAGAGTAAGGGATGGGATGATATCTTTGAATTAGAAACGCGTTATAAGGATTTTCAAGCTTTAATTCTTGGTTGCGATGGAGAGCAGTTGACAGGTGATTTGGAGGTTAGCTTAATGGAAGGGACTGACAGGATCAACGTAGAGGTGAAGCAAGACGGAAGGGGTAAATTGGAGGCCTCAATAGCCCCGGAAGAAGATTTCGAGATGGTCATTAAAAAAGATGGCTATTTCTCTATTCACGACAAGTCACTTAGCACAAAAGGATTGAAAGAGGCTTCACTGGAGAAGACGTATCAAATGGTAAGGGTGCCTTACAATACGACAGCTTATGTGGATTTGGTCTTTTATAATCTCGACGAATCTACCATACGAGATGATGCCAAACCATCTCTTGATAAAGTAGCTGAATTGTTAAAATCTTATTCGTTTTTAAACATCGCTGTTAGGTCGCATACTGACGCTAGGGCAAGTGAAGCATATAATGAGGCACTAAGTGAAAGGAGAGCGGATGCGGTGAGAGATTACTTAGGGCAATTTGGTATCGCAAGATCTAGAATAGAAGCAGAATGGTTTGGAGAAAAAGAACCTGCCAATGATTGTAGTGACGGGGTGCCATGTCCTGAAGATCAACATCAGATCAATAGAAGGACGGAGCTATTGTTACTGGCATTTCCCGAAGAAGGAAAAGCCTATCAACTGCCACCAGAAATGCAAGACTTGGACTTATGTGACGTTAGCAATATTCAGTTACCGGCAGACTTACCTACCATTTATTTTGGTTTCGATCAAGCCAGCCTATCTGTCAATGACATGATGGCTTTGGAAAGAGTTGCTTTAATGCTTAGGGAAATGCTTTACCATCGATTGGAAATTACCGGGCATACAGATAGTAGAGGAAGTGATGCATACAATGAGAAACTCTCTGAAAAACGTGCCCTTGTGGTGAAGAAATACCTTGAAGACAAGGGGATTTCGCCTAGTAGATTAAACTATGAGTATTTTGGAAAGAAAAAACCAATCAACGATTGTGGAGAGCAGCCTTGTACGCCTAATATGCATAAAGAAAACAGGCGCACAGAATTAAGCTTGCCCAAATTGAAGAAAGACTGGACAAAAAAAGAAGAGTAGCTTTCTTATAAATAGCTTTAAATCTGAATAAGATTTATCCAATTAAAAAGCCCTCCTCATAATAAATAAGGAGGGCTTTTTTGGCTGAGCTACAATTGATTTCTTTAGAAAATAAATTTGATTAAGAAGGCTTGGAGTTATGCTTGGTCAAAATGGGAATCGTATTTCCTTAAGTAAGCGTCGATCCCCCCTTTTAGGTTGAATAAATTATCAAAGCCATATTTGGCTTCAAGCTCGCGTATGGCTTTGGCACTTCTCCCTCCCATTTTGCAATGGATGACTACTTTTCTGTCTTTTTTGATCTTGTCTGCATTTTCCCTTATGTCCTGGAGAGGGATGTGGACTCCATTAATATTGACCAGATCAAACTCGTGCTGTTCCCTTACATCTATCAATTGGAAGCTTTCCTTATTGACTATTAGGGCATTCAATTCATCCACGTCTATTTCCCTAATTTTCTCTTCTAACTGCCCAGGATTACAGAATTGCTCATAATCAATTAATTTGGTTAAGGTAGGCGTCGTTCCATTCAATGGATTGTTGTCTTTTCTTTTTATCTTGAAAGTTTTGGATTGAAACGAAAAAGCATCAAAAGTATACAATTGCCCACTTAATGTATCACCCACCCCGGTGATCACTTTGATTACCTCAAGGGCTTGTAAACTCCCTATAATACCAGGTAATACACCTAAGACTCCTCCTTCGGCACAGCTGGGGACCAAGCCGGCAGGAGGAGGGGATGGGTATAGGTCTCTGTAATTTGGTCCCCGTTTTCCATCTTTTAAAAAGTTAAACACCGATACCTGACCTTCAAATTGGAAGATAGATGCATAAACGTTGGTTTTTTCTGCCAATACACAAGCATCATTGACCAAGTATCTGGTGGGGAAATTGTCTGTGCCATCTGCCACCACATCATATTTGGATATTAGTTCCAAGGCATTTTTGCTAGTTAATTTTTGATGGTATACTTCGATGTTGATATAAGGGTTATTGGCTGTTAATCTTCTTTTAGCCGCCTCGACTTTTGGGGTTCCAATATCTTCTGTTCCAAACAATACCTGTCTGTGTAAATTACTATCTTCTACTTTATCAAAATCGATTATTCCAATTGTACCTACTCCCGCCGCCGCTAAGTACAATAACAAGGGGCTTCCCAGGCCGCCTGAACCTACTACCAGCACTTTGGATTTTTTAAGGCTTGTCTGGGCTTCTTTGCCAAATTCGGGAATTATAATATGTCTATTGTACCTTGCCAGCTCTTCTTTGGAAAAAAGGTCAGGTGCAGTGCTCTCTGTGCTATTTTGTTTAGTACTTGCTTTGCTATTTGAGTCTTGGGGCATTTTGTCCATTTTCAGCTTGCTTATAATGGCTTAATAATTATCTGCAGGAATGGCAGTATCTTCAATAAATTCCAAAGATGGATTTAGAAGGCTGCTGCCATTTGTGGATTAAAGATAATTAAATACTAATTCTAAATATTTATAAACCTTTACATTCAAAAAATATATTAAATTCGTAGGAATTAGTATTGTAGATTGTTCACAAACGGTTATGCTATGATTTTTACAGAAACTAAGTTAAAAGGTGCTTATATCATTGATGTGGAAAAGATCGAGGATGAAAGGGGGTATTTTGGAAGGGTTTTTTGCAAAAATGAGTTTGATAAAGTTGGTATCGAATCAAATATTGCCCAAACCAATATGTCTTTTAATCCAAAAAAAGGCACTTTGAGAGGGATGCATTATCAGGTGTCAC
>NZ_CAXBOC010000366.1:0-6065 GCF_963976465.1 uncultured Cyclobacterium sp.
ATCCAATTCGTTGAATCCTTTGCCAGAACATTGATTTCAAAAATACCAAAATCTCAATGAATTAATAATATTAATATAGGTATATATTATAAATAAACCAATGGTAAAAGGTAATAATAAATTAAAAAAATTATAAAATATTGGTAAATAGCTTGTTGCCTGACCATATACTATTGATAACTTTTTAAAAATATTGAGATAGTTTTGTCTTTCTCCTATCTAATTACTTAAAATTTAGGGGGCTTTTCTTTTGAATTTAAAAGAGGAACTTCAAGAAGTTGATCAGCGTAAATGGGGCTTACTTTGCACATAGAATGATAAATGCCATATCCTGCTTGAATGCAATTTCACTCTCATCAAATTAGTGGGAAAGAAACAAAGTTTAAGTGAGTCGCATGGAATTATTGGTTATCTTTAATATTTTAATGTTCAAGTTTAATTACCCCCTTATTGCTGATAAAATGTCGGGTTGTTGTAATAAGACGGGGCGTTCAGGTTTTTACGATTTAGAATCTTTTACAGGTTTAATAAATTGTAAATATAAAATTATTAATATTGTCCGCTTTTCTCATCTTTTTAAAGAGCAGAGAAAAAAGAACAATCGAAATAGCTTTACCTAATCAGTTGTCAATAAATAAGTTTTTAATTTAATCAGGTTGTCATTAATGAAATCCTTTTTTGTAAGGGGAAAATTGGTTTTTTTACTTTACTTATTGCAATCATGTGTTCAAGAAAAAAATTTTGATATTGTATTGGAAGATTTTGAAGGTGGTTTGTTCTCTGAAAATTGGGAAATTCAGGGCACGGCATTTCATCAACCGGTAAATATCGACTCCTTACAAGATACAGTTTTTAATGTTCATGGCAAATATTTCGCCTATTCTTCAAATCAGGTTCCAGGGACTTTTAAAGGTTCTGGAAAACTAATCTCTAATAGTTTTACCATCAACAGGAATTTTTTAAGATTTCTAATAGCAGGGGATCAGCATGAAACCAGATCCAGCGTCAATTTGATCATTGATAATACTATTGTTAAAACTGCTACCGGCAAAAATGACTTAATTCTTAGAGAAATAATTTGGGACATTCGCAAATACCAAGGTAAGGAGGCCTATTTGGAAATAGTGGATGCTTTGGCTACTGATTCAGAGGAGGGTTTTGATAATAGATTATTGGTGGATCGAATAGTTTTAAGTGATGATAATTGGGATAATAAAATGGTTTTTGAGGATTTTGAAAGTGGAACCTTTAATAGCTGGAATGTAACTGGTGATGCCTTCCGAGAGCCTAATAGCAATAAAAATGTTTATTACCCAATAATAGCAAATGGCTACAAAGGGAATTATTATGCATTTAGTTTTGGGGATTCTCATGATTTACTACAAGGAATGTTTGTTTCTAAGCCATTTAAAATTCAGTATGATAAAATTCAGTTCTTGATTGGTGGGGGAAGCCATGATGGTAAAACATGTATCAACCTTGTAGTTGGTGAAAAAATGGTTCGGTCAGCAACTGGAGATGATGATGGGAATTTGAGGAGAAAGGAATGGAATGTCAAGAACCTAAGAGGAAGCATTGCTACCATAGAGATTGTTGACCAATATTCCGGCCCTTGGGGACACATAATTGTAGATGAAATCCTATTTGTCAACACTCCCTGGTATCAAAGGTATGCTAAAATAGCTGGGGTTGTTTTTGTAATTTTTTTGATAACTATATTCCTACTCCTTAAAATCAGGAAAAAATCCAGGATTGAGATTTCTGATATAGACCGTGCAACTTTAGAGCAGTTAAAAAATCAAATAATAATCAGTAAAGAATTCACGAATCAAAAATTTAATTTAGCATCCTTTTCTAAATCTGTTGGCATGGATTCAGAAAACATCGAACAGTTGTTTTTAACCGGAGAGGGTAAAACTTTTTCATTTTTTATAAATGAGCTTAGGGTCGAAGAATTTAAAAAAGAATTGCAAGATCCAAAAAACAAAGCGTATACGATGATTTACATTGCAAATCAATGTGGATTTAGTTCCAAAACCTCTTTTTATAGAATTTTCAAGGAGGTCACTAAAATCACCCCTACTGAGTATAAAAAGCTGCTGTAAAGTTACAGTAATTTGGATCCATAACACTTTTTTCGTGTAGTAAAGCCTGTTCAATCTAAGTATTCTTCATGTAAAGTTTTTGATGAAAACAATCTGCAATACTCAATTCCAGATTTACCAAATATAAAACACCCTTCACAAAGGCTTTGAGTACGTCATAGAAAAAGGTAGCGATGCATATTTTATATATGCTTAAACTCGACTCTGCACCCGCAGGCCACCACTTAAAAATTCATAAGTGAACTTTAATAAACATTAGAAATACTTTTTCAAAGTTTGTTCAACGAGGACATCTCCAAGTTTGGCATGAGGGATTCAAGCTCAACCGATTTTTAAAATGTTTTAGAGGACATTTTGATCAGGCCATATTTATCATTTTTGGAATTTGGGATGTCCCAAAGTGCTTTTGGGACATTTTTCGCATGTTTCAGGTTCACTAGACTTTTATATGATTGTACTTTTAAGCGCTGATTATTGAAGCGCTTATGAAGGGAAAAATAATTTTTCCACGCATGTCTTTGGTATTTATTCTTAATTGTTGGCTTGGCTAGAAGGTTACTTTTATTGAGAATGGGCCTACAGAAACAGTGCTTTCATTGCATAGATAGCAACAGATGTTAATAGAAAAATTGAGTATATAAACAAAAGAATTGAAATTCAATACTATTCATAAAATGAATCCATAACCATAATAATACCATGAAAAATCATATAAAAATAGTTAGACCTAAGGAGCAAATGTGCAGCTTGTACAGCTGTACAATAATTTTGTTTTTTGTTTGCTTTGTTAATTTGAATTGCTATGCACAAAGTGAAAATCATACGATTTCGCTTTTTGAAGGAACGTCTTTAGAAGGTTGGGAAGTGGTCAACCCAGAAAACGGGAAATACTGGTCAGTAGTTGATGGTGTAATTACAGGAGGTAATGGAACAATCAATATTCCAACCAACACCTATTTGCGTACGGTTGAAAGTTTTGAGGATTTTGAATTCCGTGCTCTTTTCCGTTTAACAGGTGATCACACCACTGGCCTGATCAACAGCGGTATTCAATACCGTTCCTTCATCGAAGGCAATACTATCATTGGGTATCAGGCTGATATAGGAAAGGGGTATTGGGGAGATATCTACGACGAGCACCGTCGAGGCAAGCTTATGGGCGGAGATCTCAGTACGCTCAACAATATTTTGTACGAAGATGGCTGGAACAGTTATATCATAAGGTGCATAGGAAACAAGCATGAGCTGTATATCAATGGGGTCAAAACGACGGAATATTTCGAAATGGACGCTGAAATTCCTTCAAAAGGAGTCATAGGGATTCAGTTGCACAGTGGCGGGAATGCTAAAATTGAATTTAAAGACATTACAATTACAAAGCTTTAAAAAGCTAGTTACCTAACCGTTTAGCAATACAAATGAAAAGAGCATTCTATATATTCTTTATTCTGATAATCTTAGTTGGTTTTGGCTGTAAGGAAAAGACACCTAATTCACCAACAGATGCTGCTGGTAATGAATACATTGATTACAACCATAAAACACAGTCTGCCAGAACGAAATTGTTTACTCCTGAAGAGGAGTTGGCAGGCTTTGAAGTACCTGAAGGTTTTGTAGTAGAATTGGTAGCTAGTGAAAGAGACGGAGTGGTAAACCCTATCCACATGGCTTTTGACGATGCTGGGAAATTGTGGACTCAAACCGCAGAGATGTATCCTATGGATCCGGTTTCGGATATCGCTTGGCATGAATTATTAAATTTAATGGATAATCCTGAAGCTCAGGAGAAAGATCCTAATTTCACAAGGATTTTTGACCTGTACCGTGGCAAAACCAAAGGGAAGGACAAAATATTAGTGCTTTCTGATCTTTATGGAAAAAATAAGGTTAAATCCACTATTTGGGCAGATGGACTTGCCATACCCCAAAGCGTTTTGCCTTACAAAAACGGAAGCTTTGTTGCTCAAGGTTCTGAACTCTTTTTTTTAGAAGATACAGATGAAGATGGTAAAGCAGACAAACGAACACCTTTGTTCACTGGTTTTGGAATTACAGATACACATACCATGGCACATGCATTGGTACGCGCGCCGGGTGATTGGATCCATTTTAGCCATGGTGCTTTAAATAAGGGAAAGGTAAGCTCCCTTATTAGCGATGCTGAAGTGCGGATCGACTACAGTAAAATTGCTCGTTTTTCTTTAGACGCCTCAAAAATGGAGCTGGTTAATTCCGGCCTGCAAAATATCTGGGGGTATAAGCTGAGGGGAAATGGCCAATGGTATGGTATTGAAGCCAATGATTTGGGATACTCTATTGTCCCTATGGAAAAAGGGACTGGCTTTCCGGGTATTGGAAATGATCGTATTCGTCCGTATCAACCTTGGATGCCTGAATTGCATGAATTTCGTGTAGGAGGAACGGGTATCTCTGGAGTTGCTTTTGCAGATGATTTGGATGGAAGCTTCCCCAAAGAATGGAAAGATGTGGCTTTCATTGCAAATCCCATTACCAGTTCTATTAACGCTGTGAGAATCTTACGTAACAGCGATGGTTCCGTGACAGCCGAACATTTACCTGATTTTTTGACTTCTCAAGATGACTGGTTTAGGCCTGTCAACATGGAGTTTGGACCTGATGGTAGCTTATATATTGTCGATTGGTACAATAAAATAGTTTCCCATAACGAAGTGGGAACATCCCATCCAGATAGGGATAAATCACATGGTCGTATTTGGAGAGTTCGCCATAAATCCCAACCTTCTCGAGAAATCCCCAATTTTTATGAGGTAAAAACAAGTGAGCTTGTGGCCTATCTGAAATCTCCGTCGATTTGGGCAAAAAGGGCAGCATGGCACCAGATCAGTGATCGTCCTATTGAAGAAACACGGGGCCTTGCCAAGGAGCTTATCGAACTCGCTTCTGATAGTGCTCAAGATGAAATTACAAGAATAATGGCGCTTTGGTCACTGGAGGGTATAAAGCATTACGATCAAAATCTGATGAAGACTTTGTTGAGCAGTCGATTTGATAACCTTAGAAGAGAAGCTGTTCGTGCATTGCAGTCCTTTCCATTAAATGCAGCTGTACTTGCTGCCTTACTTAGAAAACCATCCTCAGATAGCAATCCCATGGTACGGTCTCAGGTATTAAGGACTTTGGAAGCAGTCAATACTGCGAATGAAGCAACTATTATATTGCTAGTCGAGGCCTGCAAGGAGCCACTTGAAGGTAATGCAATGGGTGGTGCCTATGAAAGAAATTTTGAGCGATTTCTAGCCAGAAAAGCGCTCGAGAACTATCCAACAGAGCTGTTGGATTTCTTCAGATCTCCTGTTGTAGAACAATATGAAACATCCAATTTGATCTGGGCTAGCCAAGCCTTGCCCCAAGCTAAAAAGGAACAGGTATTTATAGAACTATGGAAGAACTATACCAAAAAAGAGCTGGATGAAGTGACCTTCGTACTAGTAGCCGAAATGCTAGGTAACAGAAACGTATTGAACTTAGTATTACCAATATTAGAAAATAGGGACATGGCCGTGAAACATGTTTCACTCACTTTAAAGAATCAAGCCAGGTTACAATCAGAAGAATTGACAGAAGCGTTGAAAGCGCCAATAAGTCATTTATTAAAAAGCTCAGATGTTTCAAAACAGATGTTAGGATTGGAGGCCGTTGGAAAATTGAAGATCAAAGGCTTTCGGGCCGAGGTTTTGCCACTGGTTGATGATAATTCTCCTACCGAAATGATCAGATTGTACATGTCTGCACTTATCTTCCAGCCTAATGAAAATAAGGAGACCTTTATCAAGCTTTCAAAAATGGAAACATTGAAGGTTGAGTTAAGGGCTTCCGCTGTTCAGACTGTAGCTGTTGCAGATTTAAATGCAGCCAATGAAATTTTGACTAACTGGGTCCCTAATCTTGATTTGGAGCAGAAGAAAAAGGTCATCCAAA
>NZ_CAXBOC010000367.1:0-6057 GCF_963976465.1 uncultured Cyclobacterium sp.
AAAACCAATGGCTGAGATGGTCTGGGTGGAAGTGGGGCCGGGCAAGACAAGGCAGAGTGCATTCAGTTCCAGCAAGTCCTTTTCGGTGATGTACCTCCTTTTCTTTACCATTATATCGATGACCATGGCCAAAAATACCTGCGGCCCCCCAAAGGCTGTCAGAGAAAGTATGAGCACATCTTTTAGATATATATAATACCTTACCTTCCTGATGGTGGTCATAAGTAAGTTTTATTTTTTCAGGCCTAATTCTTTTAGTCTTTCATCCAAAAACTCCCCGGCAGTACAGTCTTCAAATGCTTTTGGGTGGTCTTGATCCACACAAGAATCCAGGCAACTAAGATCCATTTCTGATCTGGGATGTAGAAAAAACGGAATGGAATACCTACTAGTATTCATCAGTTCACGTGGTGGGTTCACCACCCTGTGAATGGTTGACTTGAGTTTTTTATTGGTCAGCCTTTCCAGCATGTCCCCAACATTTACTACCAATTGATCCGGCAAAGCAGTTATTGGAATCCATTTGCCGTCTTTCCTTAGGACTTGAAGTCCATCTGCACTGGCTCCCATCAGCAAGGTGATTAGGTTGATATCCCCGTGCTCTGCTGCCCTGACAGCATCTGCCGGTACAGCTTCGGGGTTGGTGATAGGGAAATAATGGATGGAGCGAAGGATAGAATTACCATTTTCTATTTTACTGTCAAAGTAGTTCTCTTTAAGTCCTAAATTCAATGCGATGGCTTGAAGCATAATCCTTCCTGCGGCTTCAAGGGTTTGGAAAACCTTTAAAGAAATGTCCTTGTATTCGGGAATTTCTTTTGGCCAAATATTGGCCACATACTCCTCTTTTACCGGATCATCATTGGATATTTGGTCAAGAGGTTGGCCCACATGATAAAATTCTTTTAAATCACCTGTATTTCTGCCTTTGGCATGCTCTTTTCCTTTGCCGGTATAGCCCCTTTGAAAGCCTATTTCAGGTTTTTCATACTTGGATTTTTTGTCGTCAGGTAGGGAGAAAAAGCTTTGGATGGCCGCATACAATTCATCTTGCATGGCTTGGTCAAGCCCATGGTTTTTTATTGAAACAAAACCTATGTTTTCATAGGCTTCTCCCAATTTGCTAACAAATGCAGCTTTTTTACTCTTATCACCGGAGGTAAAATCGGCCAAGTCTAGGCAGGGAACTTCTTCAAATAAAATATCGCTCATTTGATTTTTAAGTTTAATGCAAGGTAATTTTTTTATTGTTAAAAATAAATACCTTTGATTCTTTAATAGAAACTCAAATGGGACTTTATTTGTAAAATAACCATGGTTTCTGCTTTCGAGACAAAGCCCGGGATCAAAAGTAAGGTTTCTTCATAGTAATTTCCAATAAATTAAAATAGAAAAGGTGACAAACTCGTTTGCTTTGTATAAACAATCAAGTATGAATTATTGGTTTAAGTTTTTAGGTGCAGCTTTCGGATTGGTTTTGATGGTATCATGCGATTCTTCAACCAACAAGACGGAAAGCTCAACTGTACAGCAAAATGAAGGGCAATTGTCAGCAGAAGAACCATCGGCGGAATCTCCGATTTTTGAGAAATTTCAGCCTGAAATGAATCCGGATGCCATGCTTGATATTTACAATCCTTTTGGGAATGAAGATTTTGAAATTGGCAAAGTGGCTTTTTCTTTTAACATCCGAAACCACGGTTTGGGCCAGAAAAATCCTTTGATGCTGTCTTTAAACGGGGGCACGTCTAAACCTTATACCCAACCAAATTTCCAGTTGGAACTGAATAAAGGAACCTACCGTGCTGTAGCTTATTTACTTAATGAGGAGGGCTTTGCTTTAAAGGAATACGGGAATTATTCAGCCCGTGATTTTACTGTTGGAGGTTCCAAGCCATTTCCCGAGGAGGATGCACCTTATTTAATTCTTCACCTTCCCAATGAGGCTCAGGTTTATCCTTCAAATGAGCCGGTGATTGTAGACTTTCTATACTTGGGAGGAGGGCCTGAAAGTGATGGAGTGGAAGTCCATGTTGAGGTAGGTGATGCTGTTTTTACCTTAAAGGAGATTGCAAGTGTGAAAATTGAAAACCTCTCAAAAGGAGCCTATCGGTTAAGGGTTAGTTTAAGAGATGCCAATACCGGAAAAGAGCTAGATGGAATATTTTCAAGTTATACGCGTAACATCGAAATTCAATAACTTTGCTCAATCTGATTTAAGAGAGAAGCGTTCTCAAAACTGACAGGGATTTTATTTCTCCAAACCCCTCAATATGAATTTTATAAAACAAAATCCAGTCGTCTAACAACTGCCTTTTGATGATTCCCGGGATCATTGGAGCAGTCTGAACCTCTTCATCCAACAGTTGATTTAAGCACTGGATTTTACTGTTATAATTAATCCCTGTTTGATCAACAGGCAATTGTAAAAAAAAATCATTGGCATCCTCCGGTTCAAAACCCAAATAGCGGGAAGTGCTTATCAGAAAGTAAAGCGCAAAAAGTCCGGGTTGGTATTGTTCGGCATCAAGGGATAAAATTTTCACCTTTAAATGATCAAAAAGCAACTCATTTTGATAGTTGTCAAAGACAACTTTACCGAGTACCTCGGCCATAAACATGCTGATGCCAGATCGGATAAAATCAAATGGAATGCGCTGGAAACTTAAGTCTGATTTTATTTCCGATATTCTGTGGATGTTTGCATTTTCTTTGTCATAAACCACCATATCAACCAGTGATAATGGTTGAAAAAGGGCAACTTTTGAAGAAGATTTGCTCGACCTTACGCCATTCACTACATAGGATTTCAGACCCAATTCACGGGTGAAAATCTTTGTGATAATCGAAGTTTCCCTGTATTTGGTGTATCCGATTACAATTCCTGTAGTTTTTTTTAGCATTAGCCGGCTATTTACAGGTTATAAAAACACTTTCGGCAGCGGGCTTCATAGCTTTCTTTTTCCCCCAACATAACTTTGGACTTGTCTCCTGAAAGTCGGTAACTATAAGAAGCAAGGTCTCCACATTTCATGCAGATCGCATGGACTTTGGTGACATATTCTGCTATGGATAATAATTGAGGCATGGGCTCAAACGGGTTGCCTTCAAAATCCATATCCAGGCCGGCGACTATTACCCTAATGCCGTTTTTTGCCAATTGCTCCACCACCGGTATTATTTGTTCATCAAAAAACTGAACCTCATCAATACCCACTACATCACAATTTCCTGCAAGGAGTAAAATGTCATCGGCAAATTGCACAGGGGTGGAACGGATTATATTTTCATTGTGAGAAACCACATTGTTCTCATCGTACCTTTTGTCTATAGCCGGTTTGAAAATCTCCACCCTTTGTTTGGCAATTAATGCCCTGTTTAGCCTTCTGATCAACTCCTCAGTTTTACCTGAAAACATTGAGCCACAGATTACTTCTAGCTGTCCTTTTGGTCCGGATTTCCCGGTTTTTCCTAGCGATGGCTCAATAAACATAATTTCTGGATAAGGTAAAAAATCAATACTTCAAAAGGTGCCTACAGTATAGATTGAATAAGGCCTCCTTAAATTTAAGCATACGAAATTAATGGATTTATATTTATTAATAAAATTATGCCAGGTAAATGCCTTTTCGATCAAATCAACCGTGCTTGATTGTGGGATTAACCAAATGGGGCTAATTGTAGATAAAATGCTGAAATAAAATAAGTCGATTAAAGCTATAGATATTTGAGATTGCACTTAGAGAAAAAAATCCAACAATGGATTAAACTATTGGGTATGAGTAGGCTATAGGGTGGGATTGATTGCTGGCGATTTATTGGAATTTGTAGCACTTAATTTTGAGCTTTACATTTTACCCTGCGACTTTCTTTAAAGAATAAATTACATAACTTTACCCTAGTGAAATAGGGGGAAAACAAATAACATGGCAAAACAAATGACATTAGATCAGGATTATATTGACAGTTATTCCAAAGATTTTTCAAAAAAAATCTGTGACAATCATTTTAACCATCAAAAAAGAATCAGTGGGCAAGAAATTATAGAATTAAGTGCTTCTACCCAACTTAATTTAATGGTAATTAGGGAGCTTTTTGTGGATTGGCAAAAACAAGTTGACTCCTTTTCCCAAAACCCTTATTTTGATTACAGTGACAGTAAGGTACAAGAAGCTTTGGCTACTTTTATGAATGTGCTTTCAAGGGCCATAAGTATTGAAAAATCAGATTTTGAGCCTTTGTTGACCAAGGCTGTTAGCAAAACCCTCCGTTTGGCCATAGAGCCTGTTTCATTTATGGAACAAACCCTAGAAGAAGTGACCAAAGATCATGCCTCTCAGATAAAGGAATTAAAGAAGTATATCAAATGGCATCGGACAGCTTGGGAGCCTGCAGCGGATGATCTGGCTGCTGATCCGGGAAATCTTTTTTGGAAGCAAAAACTGTATGAAGGTTTCGAAAAGGAAGCAGATGAGTCCATGCAACCTGTGGTTTTGCTTGACCCTTTCCAAGAAATCTTGCCACTGGATTTTAATAGTTTGGTTACAGAGGCGCCGGAGACTATTGAAGCCCAAGTGGAGCCCGAAGTCATTGAAGAAGAAAAAGTAGTTTCTCCGCATTATATCATCGAAGATAAAGAAACTTCAGGAGATCAACAGGCAGGGGATGCTACGGAAAAGGAACCCTTGGAAACCATAGACCCGGCAATTGTTTGGGCCAAGTTTGATGCTGAGGAAAACCCCTATATGAAAGGAAGTATTGCGCAACTGAAAGAGGGGATGGGGATCAATCAGCGTATCATGTTCACAAAAAGGTTATTCCAAGGCAATCCTGATTTGATGGAACAAGCCATTATTGAACTGGATGAAACCGAAAGTTTTTATGAGGCCATTGATTTGTTGAACCATAGTTTTGTAAAAAGCCTAAACTGGGACATCCATTCCGAGGAGGTAATGGAATTGCTGCAATTGATCTTTAGAAAATATGATTCAGAATAATGGGGCTTAATAACCATTATGGCTCCCTGCATGAATCAGCTCTTTCCATCATCAGGAAGGAAGGTTTCTCTTTAGATGCTGAATTGAACAATCCAAATGACCGGAGGAGAGGGCTAACCTTATTGTTAAGACCGAATCCCGAGCTTGTGGAGGCTTTAAATGGATTTATTTCCGAAGGTAGGGCAATACTTCCGGGCCAATATTTTTATCCGCCTTCAGATCTACACCTAACCATAATGCCCATTATTTCATGTTATGAAGGCTTCTCTGTGGAAAAGCTGGACTTGAGTGTCTATGATCAACTGATCAAAAATTCCCTGAAGGGTATTCGTAGGATGGAAATTGAATTTGAAGGAGTATTTGCCTCTCCATCATGTTTGATGGTCAAAGGCTTTCCTCTTAATGAATATTTAATGAATTTTAGGCAAAATTTGAGGCAATCCTTTGCCAGCTCAAATGTTGAGCAATCCTTAGACAAGCGTTATAAATTGGTTGCGGCCCACAGTACCTTGGTCAGGTTTGTAAAACCAATTGAAGACATAGAAAAGGTATTTTCCTTGATAGAGGCCTATAAAAATTTCAATTTTGGGACACAGTATTTTGATCAAGTAACCTTGGTTTACAATGATTGGTACCAAAGGAAATCAATTGTTAAAACTTTAAATATTTACCCTCTTCATTGATATAGCTGAAGGGATCGACTTTCCCGTTAACTTTTACCTTTTTGGCAGAGCAAAAACATTGTCTACATAAAATTTGCCCAAAGGTACTTTAGAATCTGATCCCGGTAATGGGGGTTCAGGGTCTTCATTGGGTGTTTTTCTATTGGGGAGATCCCTGTAGGGGCCGGTCCTGAATGAAATCCTTTCTACTGATTTTACAGCCACTGTTAGCGGTATCTTTTTTGCAACCAACGCATCGTTCCAATACAAGTCATAGTGTCCATTAATCCCTGCATGCAGGTCTAATTTTAGGCTATGCCATTTGTTATGACCGATGGGTCCGAGATTAACCTCTTGATGTCCTTCATGGTATATTAAATCTCCGGATGCTGTCAATT
>NZ_CAXBOC010000368.1:0-6056 GCF_963976465.1 uncultured Cyclobacterium sp.
GATTTGATCGCTTATCCAGATACAGCAAAACCTGAAAACCGTAGCGGTGTTAAGTTTTTCAACAACCTCAGAAACTTAACTGCTACAGGATTCTTTACAAGCGAAGAAGGTTTCAAAGACTTGGGATATGTAGGTAACCGCCCTAACGCTTGGGACGGCGTGCCTGACGAAGTGTTGGCCAAACATGGTCTTGAAAACGATCCCAAATACAAAGACGTATATCTTGACATCAGTACAAGGGGAACCATTGCCCAATGGGATGACAATGGCAATTTGATCGGATAAGCTTATTCCATCGACCCATCATCCTTACAGGGGAACGTCTACGCAGGTGTTCCCCTGTTTGTTTATAACCTTAACCAATAAAACCCTATACCATGAAGCCAAAAGCTTTGCTACTCTCCTTGCTATCTTTGATGCTGCTAAGTCCTTTAATGGCACAGAAAACACCTTTATTTAACGGAAAGGATTTGTCCGGCTGGCATGTGGATGTACCGGATCAAGATGAAAACCCCAATATTAGCCCTTCGTTCGTAGTGAAAGATGGGCTATTGATAAGCATGGGCACTCCTCAAGGTCACCTGATCTCCAATGAAGAATACGAAAACTACAGGATTACTGCAGAATACCGCTTTCCTGAAGCCACCGGCAATTGTGGAATATTGATACATGCCTCTACCCCCAGATCTTTGTACAAAATGTTCCCCAAATCAATTGAGGTTCAAATGTACCACGAAAATGCAGGGGATTTCTGGTGCATCGTAGAAAACATCGAAGTGGACAACATGGTTGAAAGAAGAGGCCCTAAAGAAGAATGGGGAGTGACTGAAGGTAAAAAAAGAAGAATTCTCAACCTTACCGATGGCTCAGAAAATACTCCCGGTCTTTGGAACAGGATGGTAATCGAGTGCTTGGGGGATAAAGTAAAGGTTTGGGTTAATGGTGACTTGGTCAACGAAGGATACAATGCTACAGCCACCAAAGGGCAAGTCGCCGTTCAGGCAGAGGGCGCCAAAGTAGAGTTTAGAAAACTCGAGCTTGAACCGATCACCGAACTTTCAAAATAAATTTAAAGCAAAAAAAGCCCGATGAGGGGCTTTTTTTGCTTAGGTATATCAACCATAAAAATCTGAAAGTCTCGCCAAGCCTTTTCGATTTAGTAATATTATTTTCTTTCCCTGTAAATCTATAAGTTTATCCTTCTTAAACTCAGAAAGAAGCCTAATCACTGTCTCCGTAGCCGTACCAACAAGACCTGCGATTTCCTCCCTGGTGAGGGTTATATCAAGCCGCTGCCTATCGCCACCATCCACACCATAACTGTCTCCCAGCTGTAGTAATGTCAAGGCCAACCGCTCCCTGATAGATTTCTGAGTAGCATCTGTTAACTGGCTCTCCATTAAGCCCATATCATGACAAAGTGCCTGTGTCAGGCGTTGATGAAAATTATTATCCTCTTTCATCACTTTTAGAAAAACCTCTTTAGGTACAAAGCAAATGCCTGCATCCTCCACGATTGTGGCGGTAGTGGTATAAGCCTCTTCTCCAATCAATGAAGCGTACCCCACCAGATCTCCCTTCTGAGCCAATCGTATGATCTGATCCTTTCCATTGGAAGCGGTTTTAAAAATTTTAA
Source organism: uncultured Cyclobacterium sp. (assembly GCF_963976465.1). Taxonomy (NCBI): domain Bacteria; kingdom Pseudomonadati; phylum Bacteroidota; class Cytophagia; order Cytophagales; family Cyclobacteriaceae; genus Cyclobacterium; species uncultured Cyclobacterium sp. The sequence continues at coordinate 1,637 of NZ_CAXBOC010000368.1, forward strand.
CCACCCCACTATTGACACAGAATACCCCTAAAGGCTTGGTGCTTTCATAATATAGGATTTGTCCCTTCTTGTGAGAAATAAAATTTTTCCCTTCAGAAACATTACATAAATGCTCTTCTCCTAGTCCTGCAAATAAGGATAGTTTTCTACTCAAACACAGTTCACAAGGCGTACTTTTAACTTTATTCATCTTATTCAGCCTTTATTTTTTTGAAAGATACTGGACAAATTTAGCAAATAACATGACTAAGGTCACATTAATTGTCATAAATCAATTGTTTAAATCGCTGGATTTTCGTCAAATTTCGGGAAATGATTAATTTGGGAATACCTTCCCGTTTTTAAGTCTTTTTTTAAGCAATAATGCATCCGTCCATTGCTAATACAAATATATGGGGCGTTGAATTTATTGTTGTAGACACAAACTTGCTCAACGGTTTTCTGGCTCAATTTTACTTCCGGTGCTTTGCATTCAATTAAAAAAAAAGATGCTCCAGACCTATCCAATACCAATATATCAAAGCGCTTTTGTAAAGCATTGTATTTTAAGCCTTTTTCTAAAGCAATCAAACTACCGGGATAATTCATGTGCTCAACCAAATAATGAGTAATGTGTTGCCTTACCCATTCTTCAGGAGTTAATAGTAATTTCTTCTTCCTAATGGGGTCAAAAACAAAGTATCTACCCTGATCACCTTTTTCTATATCCATGGTGTAGGTGGGTAAATTCAACGAAACTTCAGCCAATTGGGCAACCAAATCTTTCATGACACAAATTTCCCACAAAAAATCAGAAGGCAAAACACAAAGACAATAATAAAATCAGAAACTAAGATAGGGAGCTACCCTATCCACCCAAGGCCGATTAAAAATCTTGATCTTTAATAAATCCTCTGCCGACCCAAATGCTCCATGCTGATTTCGATAGGCCAAAATGACTTTGGTAGCCCCATAATCTATGTATGGATGCTGAATCAACTGTTTAAAATCAGCTTGATTGATATTAATTTTGCTGGTTATTCTTGGCTCAAAAACGAAAGTTGAATAAATTTTTTCAGCCAGTGCTTCATCAACTCCATACACTTCTAAAAGTTGCTCAGGCCTATGAAATCCGCCTAAATTCGCTCGGTACTCACTGATTCTCGCTGACAACACCGGCCCTACGCCCTGCACCATTTGTAATTCTATGGCCGAAACTTCATGAAAGCTTAATTGATTAAATACTGGTTGGGAAGGCTTTGTAAGCCTAGGGCCAGCAACATTGGCGCCTTCTTTCCTCTCCTCTTTTTGGGGTTGTTTTGACTTTTCTTCCTGTGAAACTTGAGAAAAAGTGGATTTCGAAGAAAAAAAGGCCTTATTCTCAGCGATGTATTTCATGTACATCGCTCGTGAAACTGAACGATTATACCTTTCAATAAAATAAGGTACCGCATACAGTAAGCCGAGAGTAGGTATTACAAAAACGAAGCCCCGCATTTCCCTTCGCGTGAATCCCAAATAAGATTTAAGCCGATAAAACCATTTTTCTAGCATCTTCTATGTCTTTGTCAACATAAATTAACAATTATGGAATGTTATTCCAAAAAAATGCATTGTTGTATGAGGAGTGAAAAAATGGCGCATTTTATTTAGAAGCATTATAAATTAAATTCCCTTTGATGAATTAATTCATTTCGTCCCAATTCTATAATAAATTTGTAGCTGAAAGTTGTTGCTATGCAGTCAAAGTTTAAAGCTTTAAGTCTCTCATTTAAAAATGCCCCTGTAGCAATCCGGGAATTAGTTTCTTTGGATGAAGGAGCAGTACGCTCGCTTTTGGGTAAATTGAGAGAGTTTTTCAGTTTGACAGACACCTTAATTTTATCTACCTGTAATCGAACCGAGATCTATTACAGTCACGAGCTAGACCTATCCACAGAAATCATTAAACTGGTAGGCCTTGAAAAAGGCTTGGTAGACACCATCTCTTATCTGGAGTATTTTGACATCTACCAAGATGACAAATCCGCTATTTCCCATTTATTCAGGGTGGCCATGGGATTAGAAGCCCAGGTAATCGGTGATATGCAAATATCAAATCAGGTAAAACGTTCCTACCAGACAGCGGTAGACATGGACATGGCCGGACCTTTCCTTCACCGATTGATGCACACCATTTTCTTTACCAACAAAAAAGTCGTTCAAGAAACGGCTTTTAGGGATGGGGCTGCCTCTGTTTCCTATGCAGCAGTGGAATTAATCGAAGAACTCACTTCCAATACCCACCAACCCAGAGTACTTTTGGTTGGTTTGGGAGAAATTGGAGAGGATGTTGCCAAGAACCTGGTTTACTTAGGAGATGCTCAGATTAAAATCGCCAATCGTACTTTCTCTAAAGCCAAGGAACTGGCTACTGAGTATAATTTTGAAGCCATTCCCTTCGAAAAATGCTTTGAAGCTATGGAAGATGCTGATGTAATTATTTCTTCAGTAGCTATGCCGGAACCATTAATAAGCAAAGCCTTAATCAGCCAATTCAATATAAAAAGTTATAAATTACTTGTGGATCTTTCTGTTCCAAGAAGTATAGAAACAGCTGTAGAAGATCTTCCCGGAGTCTTGTTATACAATGTGGATAATATTCGAAGCAAGGCCACAGAAACTTTAAGCAAAAGAAAAGCCGCCATTCCTCAGGTGGAAAACATCATCGTAGAAAGCATCAAAGAATTTTACGATTGGAAAAAAGAAATGATGGTTTCACCTACCATCAATAAGCTTAAGAATAGCTTGGAGCAAATCCGAAAAGAAGAGCTAGAAAGATACCTTAAAAAGGTTGATGCTGATGGTCAACAATTTGAGATTATTGATAAGATTACCAAAAGCATGATGCAGAAAATCCTAAAAGTACCTGTGGTACAACTGAGAGCCGCCTGCAAACGCGATCAAGCGGAGGAAATGATTGATATCATCAATGATCTTTTTGACTTAGAAAAAGAAGAAGCTAAAAAAGCCAATCATTAAATACATCCCTTCTCAATAGAATATTTACTTTTTTAAAAGGCAGACTAAATGCCTTATTCCTTTTATTGTGAAAGCTGCAATTTCTTTTTACTTTCACCCATAAATTGAGTTAAAATGCGCAAATTACACCTATTAAAATTTTTTATTCCTTTCCTGTTTACCTTATTGAATTTAAGCTGGGCTTATTCCCAAACCTGGGAAGTTTTTGACAACAACTTTCATTTGGAAAAAAAACTTGCTGAAGGTGAAATATTCCTACTTGGTAACAGCCTTAGAATCAATGTTTCCGAAAACAACTTGGCTTTTTTAGATGCAAATTATGAACCCTTTACAAATATTGAAGGTGCTTCGCTTTACCAATTTCTAGAACCATGGATTATCATTGAAAATAATGAAAAATATGGAGCTTTACACGAATATGGCGAACAGGTTTTACCAGCTGTCTACGATGAAATCCAATCTTATTATACATTATTACTCGGAAGGAAAGGGGAGGAGTTTTTTGTTTATAACAGAGGCAAAAGAGCTACCAATTCTATTGGAAAATTCAGCTCAGCCAGGATTGCAAAAAACGGACAAGTAATCGCAAAAAATAGTGACGGGACATATAGCTTACCCCTTTCAGAGAATCCTGACCACAGGTTTATCTCTCTTACAGATCCTTCCACGGATGTAATTGTAGCTAAGGAAGCATCCGGGTTTGGCTTAATAAACACGGAAGGAAAGTACATCCTAAAGCCGGTAATTGATGAATTGACCCATCTAGAAGAAAACTATTTCTACGCCAAAAACAGCAATGAATACTTACTGATCAACGCCTTGTCTACAAGTGCTGACATTCGTTACAATAGCTTTCACCGAATCAGCATAGAAAACGAGGTGATGGTAGAATACATTCATGGTAAGTTAAGGCGGATAATGAAAAATGACGGTATCCTGCTGGATATTGTAGGGATGGATTCCGTAAGGAAATCGGGAAGTTACTTCAATGTGCATTTTAGGGATGGAACTACCGGTCTATTGAATAAAGAAGGACAATGGGAAGTAAAACCCAATAAAACCGCCACGGGGATATTCCCGGGAAATGAAGGTGCCTATGGTGCCAAAATCGGAGATGGATTTGGTTTTATCAATGCCAGTGGTGACACACTAGTGGCCCCAAAGTTTGACCAAGTTTCAGTTTTCTCTGAGGGCATGGCCAGTGTAAAAATGGGCACCAAATGGGGGTATATCGATCATCATCAAGCATTGGTCATTCCATATGCTTATAACTCCGCAGGAGCCTTCAAAGACGGGGTAGCAATTGTCCAGGCGGAGGGTAAATATGACCTGATCAATGTAAATGGAACTTCAATGCTTGAAGAAGGTCCTTGTCAAAGAATTAGCAGAACTACGAATGGCTATTACCTTCTGGAGAACA
>NZ_CAXBOC010000369.1:0-6018 GCF_963976465.1 uncultured Cyclobacterium sp.
AGAATATGCTGAAGACCATTTTACAGGTGCTTCAGGTGGTACAGTTTACGATGGAGGTAACTTTCCGGAAGGCTTTAATGGCAATATCTTTACTGGGGAAGTTGCCGGAAATTTGGTTCATCGGGACATTATTGTAGAAGATAAATACAGCCCTACCCTTGTGGCCAAAAGAGCTTCTGAAGAGCAAGACAAAGAATTCCTTGCTTCTACAGATCCTTGGTTCAGACCTGTTGGCTTTACGGTGGGACCTGACGGTGCATTATATATGGTGGACTTTTACCGACAACACATTGAAACACCGGTATCTATTCCTGATGACTTGAAAGAAGACATGGATTTCATGAATGGTATGGACCGGGGTAGAATTTATAAAATTGTACCTAAATCAGGCGTTTCTACCATGGAGGTTCAGGACTTTACTGTGATGGATCCAGAGACCCTTGTTTCTCACTTGGCTAACAAAAATGGTTGGTGGAGAACAACTGCCCAAAGAATTATATTGGAAAACCCAAAAGCTGAATACATCCCATTATTAAAAACACTTGCTTCAAATGAAGACCCTAATGCCCAACTGCACGCATTGTATTTGTTACAGTCTATGAATGCATTGGAAATAGACTTAGTAAAAGCGGCATTGAAAAGTGAATACTACGGCATTAGGAAGAATGCGTTAATGCTTGCAGAAGCTTTTCCTGATTTAAAGGAAGACATTGCCGCAATGATCAATGATGAAGCCCCCATCGTTTCCCTTCAGGCTATACTTAGCTTAGGTAACTATGAAGATGATTTCACCATCAACCAACTGGCCAAAGCCTTGGTTGAAAAAGGTGAAAATAAATGGTTCCGCTTAGGTATATTAAGTTCTAATGCAGGCTCAGGTGAAGCCATTTTAAAAGTGCTGGAATCAGAATATCAATTTTCAGAGCAAGAAGAAGACTGGAAAGAAGCCTACCTTAAAGAAGTGGATCATATTCTTGTTGAAAAAGGTATCCGAACCAAGTCAGAATAGTTTTACTAAAAGCATTCAAATTGAATAGGGGTTGCAGTCTGTGTTTACCTGTCTCCCAATTCATTTATAATAAAAGCACTCCCACTAGTATGAATAGAAGAAAATCAATTAAAACCCTTATTGCCTCAACAGGAGCAGTACTTTTCCTTAGTCAATGTGGTAAACCACAAGAGGAGTACAAATTGGAAAATATCAAAGACTGTGGGGACTTAACAGGGCTCAGTGAAGAAGAAATTGCTAAAAGGAAAAGTTTAGGTTATGAAGAAAAATCTCCTTTAGAAGGAGATAAATGTGACAACTGCCAATTGTACCTTCCACCTACAAAAAAGCGTAAATGTGGAGGCTGCCAATTATTTAAAGGGCCAGTAAATGCGGATGCTTATTGTACCTATTGGGCACCTAGAGTAGAAAACGCCTAGAAAATATATTGTTTTAGTTTTTCTGATAATTCAGAAGAGAACTATTAATAAAGGTCACCTGCTTAAAGTTAGGCAGGTGACCTTTTATTTTCATGGCTAAGGAAATAGATAATGAGAAATAAGCATTAAACATCTACAAAGCTTCTTAACTTTAGAAGGATTTTTATATCTTCAAATCAGGAATAACCCCCTCACTACTTTCTACTCAAAATGAACAGATTAATCGTATTAGTAGATTTTTCACCATATACGCCCACTCAGTTGAGGTTGGCATGCAGTTGGCAAGAAATTTATGGTTTAGATTTGGTATTTGTGCACAAGATGGATGGCCTAGCACCTACTCTTTCCAATACCAGAGAAAGTGATAAAATCATTGCTTTTAATAAAGCAGAAACAGAGAAAAAATATTTACAATACCTAAAAGATTGTGAGCTTAGCCCTATTCCAAATCAAACTACCTTTGAAGCTGTTCCCCATCAACTTACCCATTTCTTGGAAGGTTTTCTAAAACCTGATGACCTTTTACTATTGGGATTAAAAGGTACTGGCTTTTTGAAGAGAATATTAATTGGGAGTACTGCCACCAGCATAATTAATCAGCTCAATCAGACAGTAATTGCACTTCCCCAAAGCATAGATTTCGCTATTCCTAAAAAACTCGTATTATCCTGTCAGGAAAAATATCCCCTTAATGATGCTGCACTAAAGGTTATTCTAAATACCGTAGGTAATAAAATTAAAGAAATTGAGTTATTGACCATAATTGAGAACAGAGCAGACCTAGAACCTAGCAAAATGTATTTGGAATACCTTAGATCTACGATTGGTGAAGCGTATTCTTATAAAATCAGTATTTATGAAAATACAGATGCCTTTGCTGAAATTAAAAAAAGGTTTAGCCAATGCCTGGATGACTTTATTGTCCTTCAAAAGGGTTCTAGACATCTCAATGACAAACTATTTAGAAGGTTTTTTATCAATGATTTGATCCACGACGGCAATACCCCGCTAATTATTTTACCTGCTGAATAATAAACAATTACGACCCTGCCCCTTAAAAAAACAGCCAGGGGATTTATTCCTCCGACTGCCTTTTTTTTTGTAATTCTAAACCTTTTTAATTACCGGATCAGTCAAAACTTTTCAAATAGGTTTTGAAATTTTTGATGTTGGTGTTTTCATTAATTGTAACGCATTCTATTTGGGCCATTTCGCAGAAATCTTCCAATACCTGCACATTCAAATTCTGACTAAAACACGTATGGTGTGCTCCACCGGACAGTATCCAAGCACCACAGGCTCCCTTAAAATCAGGAAGTGGCCGCCACATGGTTCTTGCCACTGGTAATTTAGGCAAATCATGAGGTGGTTTAACAGCTTCTACTTCATTTACTACCATTCTAAACTTATTGCCCAAATCAATTAAAGAAGCGTTAAGCGCATGCCCTGCAGCCGCATCAAAAACAAGCCTAACAGGATCTTCTTTTCCACCTATCCCCAAAGGGTGAACTTCACAGCGAATTGGGCCTTCTGCAAGGCATTCATCAACTTCCAGCATATGGGCACCAAGTACAAGCCCCCCCTGTTCCTTAAAGTCATAGGTATAGTCTTCCATAAAAGCATTCCCTCCGGGAAGTCCGGTACCCATTACCTTCATGGCACGAACCAGTGCCATGGTTTTCCAATCCCCTTCACCCGCATAGCCATAACCTGCATTCATAAGTCGCTGAACAGGCAAGCCCGGTAATTGCTTCATCCCATGAAGGTCTTCAAAAGTATTGGTAAAACCCTTAAAGGAACCTGCCTCTAAAAAGCTTTGCAGGCCCAATTCTATCCTGGCTGCCTCCCGCAAGGAAGGATGCCTGGCCCCACCTTTTTTCAAAGAGTCAGTTAAAGCATAAGCATTGTGGTAGACATCAATTAATTCTTCCATTTCCGCTTCACTTACCGCATTGATTTTTTCCACCAAATCTCCCACACCATAGGTATTAACCCCAAAGCCAAATTTAATTTGCGCCTCCACTTTATTGCCTTCGGTAACCGCTACTTGTCGCATATTGTCTCCAAATCGAACAAACTGAGCACCTTGCCAGTCCATCCATCCACTAGCAGCCCTGCTCCAATAATCAATTTCACGGTGAACTTCCATGTCTTTCCAGTGGCCTACCACCACTTTCCTAGGTATATTCATCTTGGTACAGATAAAGCCAAACTCCCTGTCACCATGTGCACTCTGGTGCAAGTTCATATAATCCATATCTATACTATCCCATGGGATGTTTTCTCCATATTGGGTATGCAAGTGCAAGAGTGGTTTGTCAAGCAATCTCAAGCCGTTGATCCACATTTTGGCAGGTGAAAAAGTATGCATCCATGCCATAACACCTATGCAATTCTCTGCTTTATTTGCCGCTAAAAAAACCTGTGAAATTTCTTCTTGAGTGGTCACTAGCGCCTTAAAAACAATGGTAACTGCTATATTATTGGAAGCATTCAAATGCTTGCATAAGACGTCAGAATGAGAAGACACTTCTTTTAAAATATCCTGTCCATATAAATGTTGGCTACCGGTAACCAACCAAAGCTCATTTTTTTTAAGCTGCATACGATCTTTTACTTAATTATTTATTAAACTTAGAGAAAATTCATTTAATAATTAAATGCTAATTTTCCTTTTCACATATTTGCTACATCGAAACAAGGCCAGCCATTCATACTAATCGAAAAAAAAGGGCTTGTTTAAAATAGACAATATGCTAAATATAAAAATAGAATTGGACATCAGCTCTTGATTCTCCATAAACCTAATGTAATTAATTAAAGCCTTTGAAATACCATGAGTAAATACGAAGAACTGAAAAACAATTGTTACAAAGCAAATATGGAGTTGCCCACGCTGGATTTGGTGGTTTATACCTTTGGAAATGTAAGTGCTGTAGACCGAGAAAATGGAGTATTTGCCATTAAACCAAGTGGAGTTCCTTATGAGACATTAAAACCGGAAGACATCGTAATTGTAGATTTTGACAACAATGTGGTGGAAGGGAAAATGAGACCATCTTCAGACACCAAAACCCATGCTTTCTTGTATAAGCAGTGGGAGAATATTGGAGGCATATGCCATACCCATTCCTGCTATGCCGTATCTTGGGCTCAAGCCCAGATGGATATTCCTTTATTTGGAACCACACATGCTGATCATAATACCAGCGATATACCCTGTGCTCCTCCCATGAGTGATGCTAATATTTCCGGAGACTATGAACACATGACCGGGCAGCAAATATTAGACTGCTTTGAAGAGAAAGAGATTTCCTATGAAGAGGTAGAAATGATTCTTATTGGAAACCACGGTCCATTTACATGGGGTAAGAATGCCCAAAAAGCAGTCTACAACAGCAAGGTATTAGAAGAAATTGCGCGGATGGCCTATTTGACCCTACAGATCAACCCCAATGCCCCAAGATTGAAAGATGCCTTAATAAAGAAACATTATGAACGAAAGCATGGGAAAGGGGCCTATTATGGTCAGGCCGGCAAATAAATAAGCCATATGATTTTATAGGGGAAAAAATAAAAACCTCCGGGACATTATCCCGGAGGTTTGAACACTTAAAAAAACCACCAACCTTTAATTAAATCTAATCAACTGTTCTTTCGAACAGCCATATTTAATTTATCTGCCAATAAATACATGACAGGTACTACTACTAACGTTAAAAAGGTCGCAAAGGTTAGGCCAAATATTACTGTCCATGCCATTGGTCCCCAGAAGTCTGCATTATCACCCCCAATATAGAACTTGGGCTCAAAAGTGGACAGCAATCCATAAAAATCAATATTCATACCTATAGCCAGTGGAATCAGGCCTAACACCGTGGTTACAGCGGTTAATAACACCGGTCTAAGTCTGGTTTTCCCACCTTTTACAATACTGTCTAAAAGGTCTTCTTTGGAAAGATTCTGCTCGTCAGAAATTTTAAGTTCTTCTCTCTTTCTGGATCTAATAAGGTCGGTGTAATCGATCAATACAATGGCATTGTTTACCACCACACCAGCCAAGGATATTATCCCTATACCTGTCATGATTACCACAAAGTCCATATTAAAAATCACCAAGCCTAAAAACACTCCAATTGTACTTAGAATTACCGAAGCCATAATAATAAATGGAGTGGTAATGGAGTTGAATTGCGCAACTATAATAAGGAATATTAAAGAAACCGAGATCAATAGTGCTCGTGTCAAAAATTCAGCCGATTTAGCTTGTTCTTCTTGCTCACCGGTAAAGCTAATATTGATTCCCTCCGGTACTTCAAAATCCTGCAACAACCGCTTGATTTGGTTGTTAATTTCTGTGGCATTGTACCCATCATTTACGTTTGAAAATAAGGTAATAACCCTCTCCAAGTCTTTCCTTTTGACAGAGCCATAGGTAGAACTGTATTCCAAGCTAGCAACAGAGGAAATCGGTATTTCCTTTTTATTTCCAAACTTATCTCTAAAGCTAATTTTCTTGTTAAGTAAAGCATTGATATCATACCTGAATTTATCCGCTAATCTTAGCTGAATAGGGTAATCATCTTCCCC
>NZ_CAXBOC010000370.1:0-6005 GCF_963976465.1 uncultured Cyclobacterium sp.
ATTGATTCTATCAATCAAGCTGTCCTTAACTTGCTGTATCAAATACCCCGGCTCATTATCAATTAGATTTAATTGAATCAAGATAGCTTCCAGATTTTCTATCGGTCTTTGAATTTGATCATAAAGATAATTGACATCCAAATCCTTCAACAATTCTACCTGAGAGCGAAACAAAGGGATAAATAGCAAAACCAGGAAAAACACCACAGAAATAATGGCCATAAAAGAAATCAAAATAGCCATGGCACGGGGAATATGTTGCCCCATGATAAAAAGGTTATTGATCTTATTGGTTAAGGGCCTAAGCGCCGCAGCAATGACCAATGAAAATATAAAATACAGGCTTATGTTAGAAAAATACCATCCTAATACAAAGACTAGAAGGGTGGCAACAATAGCTGTTAAAATTACCTTTAGCATGGCCCAAAAATAACAAAAAAATCGAACCCTGTATCATGCATTCTTCTAATTGAAGAAAAACATTTGCAAGGTTCGATTGGTATATTTTGTTGGTCTTAATGTCCTAAGCCGTTCTAGGTAGAACAGAAAGGGATTAATCCCACTTTAAATCTTCACCAAACTTATTGTTATTTTCACTATTTGTTTGGGTAGTTTCCGGTTCAGAATCAAACTGAGAAAAGTCAAAATCAGACATCAGGTCATTCTTTACATGATCAACAGCTTCCTGTAGGGCATCTACGAACTTAGCAAAATCTTCCTTATACAAGAAAATCTTGTGCTTCTCATAATAAAAATTGTCATCCTTGATTTTCCTTTTGCTCTCAGTAATGGTCAAATAGTAATCATTGGAACGGGTGGCTTTAACATCAAAAAAATAGGTTCTCTTACCTGCCTTTACCCTTTTGGTGAAAATCTCATCTCTTTCGTAATCTTTATTATCTTCCACAATCCAAATATTTAATTATTTATTCAAAAATTAATTTAATGCCAAGTTAAATCAATTCAAATATTAAATTCAAGTTATTCCTAATTTTTTTCTTAAAATTATGGGATATTCTTCAAAATACCTATTGGAAAAAACAATTTTCTGACTACAAAATTTTGATTTTGATCGTACTTAAATACTATTCTCCGTGAAGGAATTTCTTTTTGGCAATTAGCTCCTCCTCAGTCTCTCTATTGTCCGGATCATCCACGCAACAATCTACCGGACAAACTGCCGCGCATTGCGGTTCCTCATGAAAACCAGTGCATTCTGTACATTTCTGAGTAACAATATAATAAAATTCATCAGAGACAGGCTCTTGACTTTCATCACCATCTACTATTGTGCCATCCTCAAGTTTTACCTGGTCTAACTCAGTACCACCGCTCCATGTCCATTCTATTCCCCCTTCATAAATGGCGGTATTAGGGCATTCAGGTTCACATGCACCACAATTGATGCATTCGTCTGTTATCATTATTGCCATTGTGCTTCATTTTTGATTGAACGCAAAACTACTAACCAATTCACAATCTCACAAGCAAAATGATTCTCCTTTCGAAAAATATCTCATAGACATTATTTGTTGTACTAACTATTTGAATTCATTTATTCATTCCCTTTCCCTCTTTATAATTATATTTGAAAGAAATTTAAGCAACCGCTACGGTATAAAATAATACATTTACCCACTATTTAATTATGGATGTAAATCAAAGAGTAACTATTCTAGCTTCATTAGGTAAGCACTTGCAAAATTTAAGCGAGGAGTCAAAAGCTGAATTGTATGCTAAAATGCAAAATTACAACAATTGGTTTACCCCCAGTCAATCAGAAAAAGCCCTAGAGGGAATCTGCCGATACCTCGATCAACAGCAACTGACCAATTGGGTTCAATACTATTCCTTCGATAATAGCACTCTTCCCAAAGACATTGGTATCATCATGGCCGGCAATATTCCCGGTGTTGGGTTCCATGACTTGCTTTGCACTTTGGTGGCCGGGCACAAGGCAAGGGTAAAATTGGGATCGTCAGACAATATCCTAATCCCTTGGCTGGTGGATCAGTTAAAGTCCATATCCAATGAACTTGCTGAGAATATTTCTTTTGAGGAAAGACTTAGCGGTATGGATGCCTATATCGCTACAGGAAGTGACAATTCTGCCAGGTACTTTGACTACTATTTCGGAAAATACCCCCATATTATTAGAAAAAACAGAACCTCTGTCGCCATTCTCAACGGAGAAGAGTCTGAAGCTGATTTAGAATTGTTAGCCAAAGACATTTTTACTTATTATGGGCTCGGCTGTAGAAATGTCTCCAAGGTGTTTTTTAGCAATGCTTCTCAAATTCAAACATTTATGAAAGCCATGGAGAAAGAAAACGAAGTGTCGGAACACCACAAATACTTTAACAATTACGAATACAACAAATCCAAGTACCTTATCAATAGTATACCTCACTATGACAATGGACACCTGCTTTTGGTAGAATCAAAAGAGCTGGTATCTCCAATATCTGTTATTTATTTTGAAATTTATGCATCCCTTGCCGACCTTCAAGAAAGTTTAACCGGATTGGAGGATAAAATCCAATGCTTGGTTTCTAAAGATGGCTGGTTTGATGGCAGTATTGCGCTTGGTTCTGCTCAAGACCCTGAGGTCAATGACTATGCTGACAAAGTCGACACATTAAAGTTTCTATTGGAACTAAACTGAGGACAAAATTCAGGTCCATTTCACGTTTAATAAAGGGCAAAGGATTGATTCTAAACGAAGCTTTAAACCTTGTGACAAAAGTTTTGGTTGAATAGATTTGAAAGTATTTCTGCAGAGAAAAGGCCCTTAGATAAAATACTTTTTCTGGCCATTACTTGCCAGCTCATGTTCATAATAATCGGAAGGCTATAATGGAAATTTTGGCCTTCCCTTTTCCCTAACCTATACATGCGGTTAGCTGGTTATCCTACTATTTTCACCACAGCCCAAACCTAGTGAAAAACATCTATTCCTGGTTTTTATTGGCCTCTTTTATTGGTTCAATTTGTATCGGAATTACCATTTAATTGGGGCAAATATTCAGAGAGAAGTGGCATTTCAGGATCAGCATGATATGCTTCATTTAAAAACTTGCTGGCTAAAGCCATCTCCCCCTTTTTAAAATAATAAATTCCTTTGTTTCTTATCGCGTAATAATTCTTATTATTTTGTTTCAGGCTTAAGTTGATGTCTTCCAATGCCTCTTCTGGTCGGTCAAGGTACAATTTGTAAAGTCCTCTATTGTTGTAATAGTAAGACTGGTCTTTGTCTAGAAGGATGGCTTTTTCCACCGATTCAAGTGCTTTGTTGTAAGCCCCATTTTCAAAGTGAATCAAAGACCAGAGGTTGTGTAATTTGCTCTCAGCCGGATCTAAATTTTGGGCTTGCTCAAGATCTAAAATTGCAGCATCAAGTTGTCCCATATAGTAATAGATTGTAGCACTATTGATGTATAATTCGGCATTTTCAGGATTAATTGCAATGGCTTCCTTAAAAGCTTTCAGTGCTTCCTCATAAGACTTCATGGCAGCATGAACCAGCCCCTTTATAAAATAGGCTTGTCCATCTTCCTTATTTATTTTAAGCAAGGTTTCAGTATCTTCTAAAGCTTTATAGTTTTCTCCAAAATCAAGATGGGCAATGGCTCTTTGTTGTAATGCCGGCACATAACCGTTGTCTATATTAATGGCTTGAGAATAATCAGCAATGGCCTCCACATATTTTGCTTGTTGATGCTTGGCCATACCCCGGTTGTAAAATGCATCTTTGAACTCGGAATCTATAGCCAGTGCTTCATCATAATAAGTAATTGCCCCCTTATAATTCCCTTCCTTTAATTCATTGTTGCCCTTCAACAAAAACCTTCCCTTTTTGTCTTCATTTGAAGCACAGGAAAAGGCCATAAGGCCAATCAAACCAATCAAAAATATTTTGTTCTTTATCATCTACTACTAAATTAACTTTAACCAACTGCTGAAACAAAAACTAAAAGGGAATGGTGCGGTTGTTTTTAATTTACTACTCCTATCTCTCCACCCCAAAAAACCCTGCCCCAATCTTTGCTTGTCATTAAATGAGATTTTGTCCTGCCGAAGACTTCCCTTCAATCTATTCAAACGCCCCTTTTCTTTTTCCTTACAAAGGTAACAACAAACTACTTGAGACCATAGGCAAAAGTAGTTTAGAAGAACGCTAAAGAGAAATTGTAATCTCTCATTTACAACTTGGTATGGATATTGCACAAAATAGATCAATAACATTAAATAATAATCTATAATAAATAAAATAAAAATACTATGGCATCTAATTTAGAATTAAAAGGAAATTGGAACGAAATGAAAGGTAAGCTTAAAGAAGAATACGGTGAACTTACCGATGATGATTTGGCTTATGCTGAGGGTCAGGAAGACCAACTTCTAGGTAGACTGCAGCAAAAAACAGGTGAAAGCAAGGAAAAACTTAAAAAGTTATTATTTTCAGAATAACAGTCTTAGACAGCATCATGCTCGGTAAGTTTTTACCGGGTTTTTTTTTACCTTATCCAACAATTTATTTATTTCCCCCTCCCACTTTTTGACCAGAAAAATCAGCACCTTCATTTTCTTAAAGCTATTTTTTAAAAATAATTCCTACTATAGTCTTTAAATACAAGTAAAATCCCGAATTTCACATGGTTATTCAAAACCAAATTCAGGTTTTTTTTGCGCTCAGGCTGAATAATAGGCTACAATTCCACCCAAGCTGAGGTAAGTTCAGATTTCTCCCTTAATATAGGGCAAAAATACACCCCAGACCTGATAGTTAATAAAAGAACCATGAATAATTCAGTGGAATAAAAAATAGTATCACTTTTCCACATAATATTAATAGCAAATGAATCAGATCAACAATAAATTTGACCAAAAACATGTCTATTGAATTTATAGCCTTGAAAATAGGTCCAAATAGGCAATTTTATAACAACCCAGCATATATCATTGAAAGAGAATAACGATTTTTCATCCTTGGAAATAGGTGTAGTAGGTTTAGGATTAATGGGCACCAGCATATTGGTCTCCCTCCTGGTAAGTGGGCACAAAGTAATTGGCATTGCCCCGCTTCCGGAAGATATGGATGGTGCTTTGGATCGTATAAAGGGCCAATTGAACCATGCAGCTGAAGCAGGCCTGTTAAAAGAAGCTGTCGGCCATTATCTGGGACGGCTCCATCTTTCGGAAGATTATAATAAACTAATACATTGCCGCTTGGTGCAGGAATGTGTGACGGAGGTCATTTCCATAAAAACTGAGGTTTATAAGAAAATCAATCAACATACAGCACCTACCACCATTATTGCCACCAATACTTCAGCCATTCCAATCAGTGAGTTACAAGAAAATGTAAAATACCCTTCTCAATTTATTGGTATTCACTGGGCAGAACCGGCTTATATGACCCGTTTCTTGGAGGTTACCAAAGGAGCTTTGACCGATGAAAAAACTGCAGAATGGGTACTCTCCCTCTCCTATTCATGGAAAAAGGAACCCACCTACCTAAAAAAAGATATTCGAGGATTTGTCACCAACCGAATGCTTTATGCAGTATACCGTGAAATGTTTGCTATTTTAGAAAATGGGGAGGCTTCCATGGACGATATTGACAAAGCTTTCAGGTATGATGCAGGATCATGGATCACTTATATGGGGCTTTTTAAGAGAATGGACCAACTAGGCTTGTCTGATTTCAAAGAGATTTTTGACAATTTATTTAAAGAACTAGACAATTCTTCATCTGTTCCGCCAACCATGCAAGAAATTGTATTACAAAAAGGTAAAGGTATAAATAACGGTAAAGGATTTTACAACTATACAAAAAAAGAAGCTGCTGCATGGGAAGAAGCCTTTAAAAGCTTTAACCACGAAATTTTCCAATTGGCAGCGCAATATCCGGAATTAAATCAATAGAATAATGACTACAGAAAAGTACCAGAAATCCGCAGATCTTCTCGCCAGAGCAAAAAATGTATTGGCAGGAGGTGTTT
>NZ_CAXBOC010000371.1:0-5975 GCF_963976465.1 uncultured Cyclobacterium sp.
GACTTGCCATAGAAAATCATTTCTGCCAATAAACTATTGTCAGCAAGCTTTGTTTTATTAAACTGTGTGGATATCGCCGTGATTATCATTGGCACTAGATGAGCACTATTGTACCTTCTCAATATATAATTAGGTAAATCTACAGGTTGAAATTTATGGTCATTGGGTAAGAAATAGTCCAGCCCGATAATAATCACCTCATCGGAGACAATAAGATCAGTTCCAAAACCACTCACGAATGTATAAATGGAGGGGATTTTGTACTTGGGATAATGGTATTTAATACCTGCAAAGGCAATTTCCAAATCCTTTTTTATTGTACTAAGGTCACCAAAATACTTTTGAACCTCCTGATACAATTCCACCATTCCGCTATCTTGGTGTATCAAGAGCAATTCCTCAGCCAGTTGCTCTTGATTTTCAAAACCCATATTAGCGAACATGGCTTTGGAGAATTGGGGGTAAGTTTCCAAATTCTTAAGTATCTTTTCTTTGGTTATCTGTTCAAAAAATAACCCTTCCATTCTTTGGATGTCAATGGAAGTTAAGTTTTCTTGATATCCTATAGGGATTTCACATTCTTCATTGGATGGTTTGCAACCAATAAATAAGGTAAAAAAGAATAGCCCGGCAAATAAGAATTTGATTCGTATCATGTTTACAAAGTTAGGCAATAGCAATCAATAAATGTAACTATTCAAATACAAGCGCAAAGGAGCAAAGATAATAAGAAATCAACTCAATTTTGGGATACAGTTATGGATGATTACCCATTCAAATTTGTTGAATTAATCAATCTTCTTTTCCTTCCTTCTTGTTTGATCAACTTGTTGGAATTTACCGCTTTAGTAGGATTAACTATCGTATGCTTATTTGGAAAACATGTCATAAGGCGGTTTTTGTGTAATTTTATCAAGAAAATTTAAACCTTTTTGTAGGCTATCAGTTTGGTTACAAATAAATTAAGCCAACAATAACTAAACAAATTTTAATGATGGATTCAATGTTTAAAGGAAATCAAAAATTCTTAGGACTGCTTTTTTCTGGGGTATTATTAATATCCTCAAGCTGTTCTGATGACGATCCGGTTCCTATGGAATTGGGTAAAAACATTGTGGAATTTGCACAGAGTGATAACCGATTTTCCTCGTTGGTTGCTGCTGTACAGAGGGCCGGATTAACTGATGCACTAAGTGTTGATGAAGAATTGACAGTAATTGCCCCAACTGACCAAGCCTTTACAGATGCAGGAATAACGGATGTCGATGGCATTGCAGTAGATGATCTAAAGACCATATTAATGTATCACGTGGTGCCTTCGGAAATACCATCCTCAGCCGTAAGTAGTGGGAAAGTAATATCTTTAGAAGGCGCCCCATTTTATATTAGCAAAGACCCCGACAATAAGGCTTGGGTCAATGGGCATGCTGAAGTTATAGAAACTGATTTGGAAGCTTCCAACGGAATCATTCATGTAATCAATCAAGTGATCATGAAACCGACCATGTCTATTGCAGAAATAGCTAATGGTTATACGCAAGAGACCAACCCTGAATTTACTCAGCTAGTAGGAGCCTTAATCAGGGTTAATTTAGTGGATGCAGTGAATGGAGGTGTGGAGGATGATTTGACCGTTTTTGCTCCAACGGATGCAGCTTTTCAACAGCTTTATGATGACTTGGATGTAGATGGTTTTGAAGATATACCATTAGAAACTTTAGAAAACGTGCTCATGTATCACGTGGTTCCGGCCAGGGCATTTTCTCAAGATTTGAGAGATGAAGCTGAACTTCCTACCTTGCTTTCGAACTATACCTTAACGGTGGATTTGGCAGAATTAAGTATTGAAGAAGCCGGTCTTAACACCGAATTGCTTAATATTCATGCCACCAACGGTGTCATACATGTCATTGATAAAGTAATGTTACCATAATTTAGGGTTTGGATTATTTTAAAGCCGGAACCACTAGGTTTCGGCTTTTTTTATTGCTTTATTTTTTTACAAGTTTAAGCCTCCTATCCCTCCGTTTAAAATAAGTCTTTACAATCTTAAAATCTGATGTTTCAGTTCTTTAACTTGGAGACTGATAATTTATATTTATTATTATGCCTTTAATGCCCAAAGATTGTCCCTTAAAGCAAGGAATAATTATCTTTACAGTTGCTTTACGGTAAAAATTATGAATAACCTTAATTATTCATGTCATTAATAGGTGTGGGTAATGTGGCGAAGCTGTATAGCCACCAAAAAATATTAGATATGATTTCTAAAAGACTTGTGAATCACCATTGGTTCCACTATGCGATTTTTTTTCTATTGGTCATGTTATCCCATATGGCCTTGCCTCAGTCATTGGAAGACATTTCCTCAATTAATGTAGATGATTTGACAGACCAGCAATTGGAGCAGTTGGTCAATAGGGCAGCTGAAGCAGGCTTTTCTGAAGAAGAGCTGTTGCAAATGGCTCAGCTCAGAGGGCTCCCCTCATCGGAAGTTGATAAGCTGAAGGAACGGTTGGATGGCTTGGTGATTATGGGTTCCTATAACGGGATGAATTCTTCGGAATCTCCTTCCAGAAGCCCAAGGAGGCAAATGGAGTTCAATGAAATTACTCAAGGGATGATTTCACCCCAGACGGATTTAGATAAGTTGTCTTCAGATAAGCAACCTTATTTCGGGATGGATCTTTTTTACAATAAAACCAGGAGGTTAACCTTTGAACCCAATTTAAATCTGGCTACCCCTAGAAACTATATATTAGGCCCCGGTGATGAGGTAAACATTGACATATATGGACAATCTGAAACCTATTACCAAACATCGGTTACGCCTGAAGGCCAAATTATTTTAGAAAATATCGGTCCTATAAGTGTTTCTGGCTTGACAATAGAGGATGCAAGCAAAGTTATTCGGAATAGGCTGTCCACGTATTATACGGGATTAAAAGGTAGCAAACCCAATACCTTTTTGCAAATTACCCTGGGCAATATTAGAACGATCAAAGTGAATTTAGTAGGGGAAGTAAGGCTTCCCGGAACTTTCACCCTCAGTGCTTTTAGTAATGTCTTTAATGCGCTATATGCTGCCGGAGGTCCAAACACCAACGGTAGTATGCGGAGAGTGAAATTGATTAGAAATCAACAAGAAATTGCTGAGATTGATCTTTATGCATTTTTAATAGATGGAGACCCGGGGGTTAATATGACCTTGCAGGACCAAGATATTATTTTGGTGCCTCCCTATTTGGCTAGGGTGAGTTTGGAAGGAGAGGTGAAACGACCCAAGGTATTTGAAGTAAAGGAAAATGAAACCTTTGCTGATGTACTTGAGTTTGCCGGTGGGTTTACCGATAAGGCTTTTAAAGAAAAAGTTGGCGTTACCAGAGTAACCAATAAGGAGAAAGCTGTTTCGGATGTCTATAAAGATCAGTTTTCTATGTTCCTTATGAAAGGTGGGGATCATTATACGGTAGGAGAAATTTTGGATAGGTATACCAATAGGGTCCAAGTGAAAGGAGCTGTTTATAGACCAGGAAACTATGCCTTTGAGCAGGGGCTAACCCTTTCCAAGTTGATAGAAAAAGCTGAGGGATTGAAGGGAGAGGCTTTTACTAATCGCGTAAACATTCTCAGAACTAAGGCTGATTTAAGTACTCGATTGATCCAAGTAGATTTGGATGCCATCATGAAAGGTTCAGCTACTGATGTGTCCATTTCGAGGGAGGATGTCATCCATGTCCCTTCCATATATGATTTAAAGGAGGAAACTTATGTAAAAGTGAGTGGTGAAGTATTGAATCCGGGAACTTACCTGTATTCTGAGAACATGACCCCTGCTGATTTGATTTTAATGGCCGGAGGACTCAAAGAATCGGCTTCCAAGGAGGATGTAGAGATTGCAAGGAGAAAATCAGACCAAGCGGGGAGGGCCTATGCAGATATTATTCCTGTAGCTTTAGATAATGATCTTGGTTTAAGCAGTAATCCTCAAGTATTACTCCCCTATGATCATTTGACAGTCCGAAGAAAAACAAATTTCAGTCTGGAAAGGATGGTAAAAATAGAAGGGCAGGTTAAATCACCAGGAAACTTTGCCATTAGTCAAGCAGAAGAGCGGATTTCCAGTTTAATTTCCCGATCCGGTGGGCTAACTGAGTTTGCCTATCCTAAAGGTGCTACCCTTATAAGAAGGACTGAATTTTATAAAAATCAATCTGAGAAGGCGAGAAACAAAGACAATTTGCTCAATCTTCTTCAAAGGTTAAACCGAGAAAATTTGGAGCCTACCGAATCCCAAAAACAAATGATAGATAGGATTGGTAATTACCTGTTTGGAATGAGCGATTCTGTTGAATCAGGATTGGATCAATCAGTGGTTGAAGCCAGAGAGCGATTGTTTAATGACATTTCTTCTTCTAGGGATGGGGTGAATCCTATCCAATTAAGAGAAACGGAGACGATTGCCATTGACCTGGTGTCTATCATCAACAATCCTGGCTCCAAATATGATTTGATTTTGGAGGAAGGGGATATATTAAGTGTTCCCAGAAAACTGCAAACAGTTAGACTTAGGGGAGATGTGATCTATCCCACCACCATCCGTCACGAAAACTTCAAAGGGTTGCCCTATTATATCAATAAAGCGGGAGGTTTCAATGTGAGGGCCAAAAGGAAGAGAACTTATGTAGTTTACGCCAATGGTGAAGTCGCCCGGACAAAAAACTATTTGTTTTTCAATGCCTATCCAAAGATAGAGCCCGGTTCAGAAATCATTGTACCAACAAAAGGACCGAAAATACCCATTAGACCTAGTGATTTGGTTGGTATTACAACAGGCTTGGCTACAATAGCCTTTCTTATTACTCAGATTATAAATTAATTATGGGGGAGAATCAACACATTTTATCAGATAAAATCACACTTAAAGAGTTGGTGTTACGCTTTCAAAGCTGGATTTCGGTGTACAAAAAAAAGTGGAAATTATTGATGGCATTTGCCCTCATTGGTGCTGTCTTAGGAGCCATAGTATCGGTCTTAAAAAAGCCCATTTATCATGCTGATACCACCTTTGTGCTTGAACAATCCGGAATGGGGGGGATGGGCAATATTTCCGGTCTTGCCTCCATGCTAGGCATTAATATTGGTTCCATAGGTGGAGAAAGTGGGCTGTTTACCGGAGATAATATTATGGAACTTTATAAATCAGAGTCCATGCTTAGTAAAACTTTACTGAAACCTTTTGATTCTGTTTCTAATCAAAACGCTGGTGAATTGCTGATAGACCGATACATCTATTTTAATGAATTGGAAGAGAAATGGGAGGATGATGTAGATTTCAGCAAGATTGATTTTTCCTTGCCACAGGCCAACTTTTCTATTCAGCAAGACAGTGTATTGAAAGAGGTGGTGAAAGAGATAAAGAAAAGTAATTTAATAGTAGAAAAACCGGATCGAAAACTTAACATTATCAAAGTGACGATCGCCAGTAAAGACCAAGCCTTTTCAAAAAGCTTCAATGAAAACCTAGTGGCAACAGTGAATGAATTTTACCTTAAAGCTAAGACAAAAAAAACCTCGGAGAATGTTAGGGTTTTGCAACACCAATCGGATAGTGTTAGAAAGGTGTTGGACAGTAAAATAAAAGCCTTGGCCAATTTTCAGGATAGGGTGCCAAACCCCAACCCATTGTTGCAAGAAGGTATGGTGCCCTCAAAAAGTATTCAAGTAGACATACAGGCATCTGCCGCTGTTTATGAAGAGATTGTGAAAAATCTTGAGATTGCTAAAATTAATGACAGAAACAATACACCTTTAATTCAAATAATAGATCAACCTCGGTATCCGCTAGAGCGGGCTGAAATAAAACTTAAAATAGGAATTGTTCTTGGAGCATTTATATGCTTTGTTTTAGGGTTTGTTTGGATATACTTGAACACGCTCTATGTGACACATCTCAAATCTTGAGTATTCCTTTT
>NZ_CAXBOC010000372.1:0-5973 GCF_963976465.1 uncultured Cyclobacterium sp.
TTTCATCACTTATCAAATGATTTGATCAACAATCCTCCAACTCACAGTTTTCACCCTGTGCTTCAAACTCTATGGTAATGTGATTAATCGATTCATCTTTTAATTGTGTTCTTACTTGCTCTTTGAGCTTAGCTTGTTCTGAAAGTTTGTAGTCTTTATCTAGTCGAAGGTGAAGTGTAAGAATGTTGTACTGGCCGTCCATCGACCATGCGTGGCAGTCATGGATGTCAGTAACTTTTGATATGTTCTTGAGCTTTTGCCGAATGTCGTCAATGGAAATTTCCTCGGGAATGCCCTGAAGAATTACTAAAAGGCTCTTTTTGAGGTTTTTGTAAACATTGTACAAAACAAAAAGCGAGATTAGTACTGAGAGTAACGGATCTATAAATGGTGCATCTGTATACATCATAATGACACTACCTATAAGAACGGCCACCCATCCCAAGACATCTTCTAAAAGATGTAGTGAAACTACTTTTTCATTCAGAGATTCTCCTTTTCGGAGTTTGAAAACAGCTGCACCATTTACTACTATTCCCAAAATCGATAGATAGAGCATGCCTTCAACATTTGTTTCCCCAGGATTAAAGAGTTCAGGAATCGCTTTTGTCAGGATGAATATTGACCCTGCCACTAACACAATCGAATTGATTATCGCACCAAGCAATGAGAATCGTTTGTACCCGTAAGAGAATGTCTTGGTTCTACCTTTCTTGGATAGCTTCTGAAAGTACCACGAAAGTCCTAAACTGAGGCTATCTCCTAAATCATGCAGTGCATCCGACAGGATAGCCAAACTATTGGTATAGAGACCACCAATGATCTCAATGATTGTAAAGGCAAGGTTGAGAAAGAAGGCTACTTTTACATTGCCCTCTGAATGATTATGTGAATGATTGTGATTATGTCCCATAATCATTTTGCCAATTTCAGTATTCGAAAAGCACCACGCATAACAAAGGAGAAAACAACACCACCAACAACCAGATCCGGCCATTTACTTTTTAGAAAATAAACCAGAATCCCAGCTAGTATTACCCCTCCATTCACTATAATATCATTAGATGTAAATATCGCGCTGGCCTGCATGTGCGCTTCATCGCTTTTGGCTTTATTGATCAACCATAGGGAAACCAAGTTGCCGATAAGGGCCAGAATTGCTATAACTATCATCCATTGAAACAGCGGTGTTTCGCTTTCGCTGAAAAACCTGCGCAATACTTCTGAAAAGCCTAATAGTGCCAGACCCATTTGAAAATAGCCACTGATTTTAGCTACTTTTTTCTTGCGAGACATTGCTGCACCCACAGCAAACAGGCTTAGTGCATACACGATGGAATCTGCCAGCATATCCAGTGAATCGGCTATGAGTCCCATAGAGTTGGAAATCCAGCCGGTAGTCATTTCTATTATAAAGAAGCTGAAATTGATGCCCAGTACCCACCATAGTATTTTCCTTTGATGCGATTCGTCAACAACTGAAGGCAAATCAGCGTCTTCTGTGTTTTCCAATTTATCGTTTAGGTTCAACTCGCTGATAGCCTGATGAATTTGATCTATGTCACCAATGTGGTAAATTCCAAGTTGACGGGAAGGTATGTCAAATTCAAGGTGTTTTATATTGGAAAACGACTCCAATTTCATACGAATTAACTGTTCCTCAGAGGAGCAGTCCATTCTCGATATTTTGAATATTGTTTTTTTCATACTTCTATCTTTAATCATCGTCACCAGTCTCCCCTTTTTTCATTTCAGAAATTAGGTAATAAGCGTTGTTCCAGGCTACTTTTGTGCCCTCAGGAAGTGGCTCTAACAATTTAATTTCTACCCATCCGTCTTCTGTGATACCTGTTCGTACTTCTATGGCTTTAAACGCCCATTCGGTTTTGCCATCTTCTTCATGCGCTTCCGCCATAAAAATATAAGGCTTGCCTTCTTCTTCTATGATGGCACTTTCCGGCAAGGCTTTTACCTGATTATCACCCGTTCTTATTTTACCATTGATATACATCCCCGGGATCAAAAAATCTTCTTTTTGATCTATCTCTGCGTGTACATGCACCGCTTTCGGGTTTTGTTCAAATTGTTTGCCTACCGAATAGATTTTGGCAGTCAGCGTATTTCCCGGAACAGACTCCACAGTAAAGGACACTTTTTGTCCTACCTTTACTTTATAAATATCCTTTTCAAACACCATCAGGTCGGCATGAATGTGGTCGGTATTGACAATCATAAACATCTTGGTCTGAGGGTCTACATATTGACCAATCTGAACCTTGACTTTTTGTATGAATCCATGGATGGGACTGACTACAGGTACGTACCCATAGATTTCCCCACTCCGTATCTTCTCCACATTCAGGCTTAGCTGCTTCAATTGGGCTTCATAGCCTTTTACCTCACCTTTCATGGCCTGGTAGTCCGCCTGAATTTGCTGATAAGTTTTTCCGGAACCTACCTCTTCTTCATAGAGCCTTTTCTGCCGCTGGTTTTCTTTTTCCAGAAACTGTAATTGGCTATAAGCCCTTACATAGTCAGTCTGTAACCTGGTCAGGTTGGGATGAGAAATATAGGCCAATACCTGCCCTCTGCTAACCTGGTCTCCCTCTATCACTTTGATGGAGGTTACGTTGGCTCCCAGAATAGCTGTAACGGTTGCTTCATGCTGAGGTGGCACTTCTAACTGGCCATTTGCTTCTACCACGCCCGATAGTGAGCGAATGGGTAGTGTGTCAATTTTGATGCCCAGGCTTTCAAACTTGAGATCCGAAAGGTGAAGCTCAGCCATCCCTTCTTCATTAGTTCCTTCTTCACCCTCGTGCCCAGCCTCGCCCTCACTGTGTTCTTCGTGAGAGGCATCACCTGAGTTATCAGCCGAGTTGTTATCGCAGCCCGTAAATACCGATACCATCAGTACCAATGCCAGTATATATATGATTTGCTTTTTCATTGTGTTTATATTTTTAATCTGATTATCCATTCAGGTTTTATTAAATGCTTAATTTGATGTTTTTAAATAGTATTCCAGTTGGTAGCGGCTATTCAGGTAGTTGCCGAAGGCATTCCATGAGTCCACCTCTATGCGAATGGCATCCCTGATGTTTTGCAGAAAAGTCACATAGTCAATGGCCCCTTCCCGATAAGCCAAAATAGCTCCGGCTCGTTGTTCCTGCGCCAGGGGTAGTGCTTCATCCCTGTAGTAGTTCCATGAATAAAGCCATTTCAGATACTGCTCTTTCATTTCCTGATAAGCTGCATTCAACTCCAACTGGTTTTGTCGCAGGTTTTGTCCTGCAATATCCCGCTGTATTTTGGCCGATTGTGTTCTGCCAAGCTCAGGCCCAAAAAACAAAGGGATCCGAATACCAATTTGGTACTGATAAAATCCTGATTGCCCATCAACTTGTTGTCGTCCATATTGGCCTTGCAACTGTGGAAAAAACTGCGAACGCCTTTCTTTTATGGTCGCATCCGCTACATCTACCTGTTGTTTTGAAACATTCAAAATAGGATGGTTCATTAGGGAATCGGCTACATAATTCAGCGGTTCATCCAAGTGAGTGGCCGGGATATCCGGCACGGTAAAGAGGGTATCATTGGCAAACCAAAGGTTGAGCCGCTGCAAGGCGCTGAGATAATCTCTGTACGCCTGCTCCTTCTGTATCTGTACCTGATTGGCCTGGTTGGAAGTAGCCAAATATTCCAGCTTGGAAGTGGCTTCTGTTTCTAAGCGGATTCGTGCGGCTCTTTCAATATCGGTAAAAACCGAATCCAACTGCTCATACACCTGGTAATTATTCTTTGAAGCATATACCTGCGCCCAGGCCTGACTTACTTCCCTTTCCAGTTCTATTACAGACAAATCCAGAGCGGCTTCTGCCAATGCCACCCGTTCCTTTTGCAATTTCAAACGTGGTGCTATACCGAACACATCAATCTGCTGCTGCTGGATGCCAAATTGTGTGTAGACACCATCCGATCCATTGCCCACTTCCTCTTTACCAGTAAATATTTGGGTATTCCCTAAGTCCCAAGCTGTTTTCTTGAGAGCCTGCTGGCTTTCAATTTCCAGACGTGCCGATTGAATTTTAGGATAACTTTCTACAGCCCGCTTTCTGGCCTGTTCTAATGTGATCGTAGGTAGGCTGTCTTTCTCCTGTCCCTGCTGCTGTGCATTTGCCACAGCCGGTAAACCAACCAGTCCACCACAAACGATCAGGGCAATGATCACATTAGCATTCGGTGCTTTCAGGCTTTTTCTTCTGTCACTTCTTCCTTCTACAAGAGTGTATAGCACTGGGAGCACTACCAGCGTAAGCAAGGTGGCAGTAAGCATACCACCAATTACCACAGTAGCCAAAGGCCGCTGCACTTCTGCTCCGGCAGATGCTGAAAACGCCATGGGCATAAATCCAAGAATATCCGTGGTTGCGGTAAGCATAATAGGCCTGATCCGTTCTTTAGTTCCTGTAAAAATGCGGTCTCTGATGCTGGTGACTCCTTCCTCTTTTAGGGAATTAAATCGGTTGATCAATACCAAACCGTTCAGGACAGCTACACCAAAAAGCACAATAAAACCAACTCCCGCTGAAATACTAAATGGCATATCTCTAACCCATAGTGCAAATACTCCCCCAATAGCTGCCAGTGGAATAGCTATATAGATCATAATGGATTGAGAAAATGATTTCAGGGCGAAGTAGAGCAGAACAAAGATGAGAAAGAGAGCAATGGGTACAACAATTGCTAATCTGCTTTTAGCCCTTTCCAGATTTTCAAACTCCCCACCGTAGGAAATATAATAACCCGGAGGCAAGTCTAGTTGTGCATCCAGTTTTTTCTGAATGTCGTTTACGACTGATTCCACATCACGACCTCTTGTATTGACTCCCACATAAGTACGTCTATACGTGTTGTCTCTGGAGATTTGCATGGGGCCAGGCACATAGCTAATGTCGGCCACTTCTTTTATCGGAACTTGGGTACCATCGGGTAGATCAATGTAGAGTGTGCGCAGGTCATCAATACTTTTCCGGTGCGCCTCATCAAAGCGGATGACCAGATCAAATCTTTTTTCACCTTCAAAAATCACCCCGGCCACACCACCTGCAAAGGCTGAACTCACATACTCATTGATCTTTTGAATGTCCAATCCATATTGGGCAATTTTATCCCGATTGTAACGAACGGTCATTTGGGGAAGTCCTGATGTACGTTCTGGGTTTACATCACCGGCTCCTGGCACGGTAGAAATTATATCCGCCATTTCCTGCACTTTTGCGGCAAGCACTTCCAGGTCTTCGCCATAGAGTTTTACGGCAATGTCCTCCCGTACCCCTTCAAGCAACTCATTAAAACGCAGCTCTACCGGCTGGGTAAATACCAGGTTAACCCCGGTCAGATTGGTTTCCAGCTTTTCCTTGATTTGCTCAATTAGCTCGTCCTTGGTTTCAACTGAAACCCATTTATCTTTATCTTTTTCCAATATGAGGTACATATCGGCTATATCCATCGGCATGGGGTCCGTAGGGATATCGGCCACCCCAATTCTGGCAGTTACTGTTTTTATTTCGGGAAAACTTTCCAGCAACAGGTTCTCAATCTTGATTGATACCTCTTTAGACTCACTTAGGGAACTTCCGGGCCTGATGAGTGCCTGCATCGCGATATCTCCTTCATCAAGCTGTGGCACAAACTCCCCTCCCATACGTGAAAAAATGAAACCGGCTGCTACTAGTAGCACAATAGCTACGGTGATCACAATTGCTTTAAAACGCAGCGCACCTTTTAGCAAAGGCAAATAAACCCATTGAATGCCATCTATTATTTTATCACTAACCTTTTCCAGCCAGCGTTCAAATCGTCCAAACCAGTTCTTTTTGTTTTGAACAGGTTTCATAAACAAGGCCGACATCATCGGTACATACGTCAGACAAAGGAAAATGGCACCAATCATGGCAAAGCCAAATGTAT
>NZ_CAXBOC010000373.1:0-5926 GCF_963976465.1 uncultured Cyclobacterium sp.
AGCCAAAGGCAAAGCCAAAGCAGAAGAAGTTCTGGAAGGTATTGGTTTTAAAACTGCTGACCTAAGTCGACCACTGAAGACCTTCTCCGGAGGCTGGAGAATGCGGGTGATGTTGGCCAAGCTACTTTTAGAAAAGCCATCTTTACTGATGCTTGATGAGCCTACCAACCACTTGGATTTACCTTCCATTCAGTGGGTGGAAAACTACCTTAAATCTTACGAGGGAGCGGTAATCGTGGTATCTCATGATCAGACTTTTTTGAACAATGGCACTGAAACCACTGTAGAAGTTTCTCGGGGAAACCTTACCAGCTATGCCGGAAATTACGCTTTTTACAAGAAGGAGAAAGTGGAAAGGGAGGAAATCCAGCAGAATGCTTATGAGAATCAACAGCAAATGATCAAGCAAACGGAGCGTTTCATCGAGCGTTTCCGGGCCAAAGCTACCAAATCCAATCAGGTACAATCTAGGGTCAAGGCCTTGGACAGAATGGAAAAAATTTCTCAGGTAGAAAAAGATGAAGTAGCTGTTAATTTTAAATTTACTTTTTCTCAAAAGTCCGGACGTGATGTAATTACTTTAGAAAATGTATCCAAATCTTTTGGAGACCTGCAAATTCTTAAAAACACCACTGCCCGTATTGAAAGAGGAGATAAGATCGCACTTATTGGTGCCAACGGTAAAGGGAAATCCACTGTTTTAAGAATTATTGATGGATCAGAGCCCATACAAGGGAAAAGAGAAGAAGGATATAACCTTATTAAATCCTTCTTTGCCCAGCACCAGTTAGAGGCCTTGGGCATCAACAATGAAATCCTGCAAGAAATGATGCAGGCAGGAAGCAGGAAATCTGAAACAGAGCTACGGAATGTATTGGGTTGTTTCTTGTTTACAAATGATGATGTTTTTAAGAAAATAAAAGTACTTTCCGGTGGTGAAAAATCCAGGGTAGCCTTGGCCAAAACCCTGATTTCTGAAGCCAACTTTCTGTTGCTGGATGAACCTACCAACCACCTTGACATTCAATCAGTAAACATTTTGATACAAGCCTTACAGCAATATGAAGGAACTTTTGTCACCGTTTCTCACGACCGTTTGTTTATCAAAGGTGTAGCCAATAAGATTTGGTACATTGAGGATGAGCAAATAAAGGAATACCCCGGAACCTACGATGAATACGTTTACTGGAGAGAAAATCAAGTAGAAAAGGTAGCCAAACCGCAAAACATTGTAAAAAAAGCGCCCAAGCCTGCACCAAAAAGTTCAGCAAGCAAACAGGAGGATCATGCCCATAAAAAAGCCATAAAAGAAAAAGAAAAGAATTTAGAAAGTATTGAGCAACAAATCACTGCGCTGGAAAAGAAAAAAACGGATATGGAGCATCAACTGGCTCAACCTTCCGTTTATGAAGATGAGGCAAAGATGCAGCAGCTTAATGAAGTTTACCATAAAATCCAAGAAGAAGAAAATGCGCTCAACCAAAAGTGGGAAGACCTGGCGGAACAAATAGAAAGTTTGCAGAATTAAGGTTAAAGTACTTGAACACTTGGTAGGAACTAGCCCTTGAATTTTCTTTTGGATTAATTTAGCCTCATACGGAAATCACTGTCAATTAACCTAATCGAGACCAATGAAACATCCATTGATTAAACTTGTAATAGTATTTATTCTGTTTGCAATGGAGCCTCTATCGGCTCAAGAAATCCATGAAAACCGGGTGTATGATGAAAACATTAGGACGGTACAGCTCTACCCG
Organism: uncultured Cyclobacterium sp.; assembly: GCF_963976465.1. NCBI lineage: Bacteria > Pseudomonadati > Bacteroidota > Cytophagia > Cytophagales > Cyclobacteriaceae > Cyclobacterium > uncultured Cyclobacterium sp. Next base: position 1,758 of record NZ_CAXBOC010000373.1, read on the forward strand.
GCAGGCACAGAATTTTCGGCGCAAATGACAGCCCCTGTCATTCCTCTTGGTGGGGCTACTCCTTTGGAACTGCATTTTGATGATATTGCATTTGAGACGGATCGCTATCTGGCCAAAATTATTCACTGCAATGCCGACTGGACCACTTCAGGTCTTAAGGATCCGGATTTTCTAAGCCAATTCAATGAATTCAACATCAACACCTATGATTATGGGATCAATACAAGGATTCCCTATATCCACTATACCTTCGAAGTACCAAGTGTTAAAAGATCCGGAAATTACCTTTTAAAAGTTTACAGAGGAAGAAATGAGGAAGACGTAATCTTCACCAAAAGATTTATGGTTTACCAAAATCAAGTAGGTATAGGTGCTGAGGTCGTTCCCCCGAGCCTGAATGAAGACCGAAGAACCAGCCAGCAAATTAATGTCAATGTTGGTTACAGCCAACGCGAATTAATTGACCCATTGAACAATACCCTGGTAGTCATCCGTCAAAATCAGCGATGGGACAATGCCATTTATGGCCTGAAGTTTACCAATATTAGGGATGACATCAAACAATTGCAATACCAACTATTTGATGGTTCCAACACCTTTCCGGCAGGCAATGAGTTTCGCTTTGTTGATTTGCGCTTTGTACGTACCAGAGGGCGTAACATTTCAAGTGTTAGCATGGAGGAGGACGTCGTTTTTGCAGAAGCAGCCATAGACAAAGAAAGAAAGGCCCTTGCTTACCTTGAATACCTGGATCTGAACGGACAATATGGGGTTTTCAATATGGAGCGTCAAAATCACCTATTGGAGAGTGAATATGTACTTTTGAACCTAAACTTTGAATCACCTGAATTACCTTCTCCACCTTATGTGTTGGGGGCATTAACCAACTGGGGAAAAGATCCTGAAGCAAAGATGGTCTACAACAAGAAAAGAGGACTGTACCAAGCCAGTTTATTTTTAAAGCAGGGATGGTATGACTATCAATACGGCCTTAAGAGTCCGGATGGCTGGAAAATGGCAGCATTTGAAGACAATCATTTCCAGACGGAAAATGAATATGAAATATTTTTCTATTACCGAGCCATGGGGTCCAGGTATGACGAATTGATCGGCTATACAGTAATCAACCCCAATAAGAGGAGGTTTTAAAGTTATTTACCGGAGTCTCTCATAGAAGGTGGCCTTGGAGCACAATTATTTAGGCAAACCTTGCCATACTTTCGGCTAGTGTATTTTGATCGAAAAGCGTTACAGCCTATCTAAAAAGACTTGATGCTAAACACCCTATTAAGCCAATAATACTACAGCTCATGCTCTACTATTCGACGCTTTTTTCAGTTGAATAATTGATTGACAGGTTCAACAGAATGCTAAAACTTCCGGACTTAGGCAAAAAAATACCCGGTGATTTCTCCCGGGTATTTTCTATTAATTGTTTTCTTCTTCAGATTTGCTATCTCCACCTTCCGCTCTTTCGTCGTTTTTACGTGGTTCATGCCCTTGGGCTCTGTAAGGTACAAATCCTTCTCTTTTAAATTTGTATGGTTCAGTACGTTGGCTTGGCATATTATTGGCTAAATCCAGCATCCCAAACCCTTTGTGGGTAAAAGCCCCCAGTCCGCACTTGAATACAAACTCCTGCACTTCACTAGCAGCATACAAAGTAAAAGGCAAGGTATAGCCTCTGACTTCATATTTCACATCCATATCATAGACAGAGTAGATTCTAGCAAACTTCTTTTGTTGTTCCCGAAGTTTGTTAACGTAAACCATATCAGGAACGACTTGAAATTTATAGAAAGACTCCATTTGTTCTTGGTTGTACCAACCCGATTTCTCCATCCTTGTGAGTGTAGACTCATACAAAAGATCAGAAAACTCATCCGTATCAGGATTTATAAATCTTTTACCTGACTCATCATCAAATGTGGGAGTAAGTAAAACCAAAGGGGAGATACATACAAACTTGTTGGATGTTTCTAATGGTGGCTCAATTTCTTTTTCAGTATACTCTGGCGACAATATTAAATTCCCCAATTCAATTTTTGGGGTTTTAAAAACCTGCTTTAATAGATAATCTATAAAAGGTTCATCAGGCGCTGAAACCACTAGAGTAACCAAACTGGAATAATAATGCAACCCACTTCTACTAACTTTTGTTTGGCCTTTTAGCCCGGAAAAGTTAAAGTAATTGTAGTTAAAAAATTCTTCCTGGCCTCCTTTTACGATCAGGCCTTTTAGAAACTGAGCTAAGATGTACTGATGGTGAAAGGGTAAGTAAGCACCTTTGTTCTTTAAGGAAAATATTAATCTAATTCTCACGACTTTAAAAATGAAAAGTTAAACAAAAATTTTATTTCATCATACTACCTGAACTAACTGAGAGTTGAGTAAATAAGTTGCAACAAACTTAATAATAATATTTTAATTTATTTACACATTGAACCTAAAATGCATGATATCTCCGTCACAAACTACATATTCTTTACCTTCAACTGCAATTTTCCCGTTTTCACGGCAAATTGCCTCCGTTTTGTACGTTTCAAAATCTTTAAGTTTAATCACCTCTGCTTTGATAAACCCTTTCTCAAAATCAGTATGAATTACACCTGCTGCTGCGGGAGCCTTCCAGCCATTGGTAATTGTCCAAGCTCTTACCTCCTGAACGCCGGCAGTAAAATAGGTAATAAGGTTTAGTAGTTTGTACCCGGCTGCTATCAATCGATTCAATCCACTTTCCTCAAGGCCGTATTCTCCCAAGAACATTTCTTTTTCTTCAGGATCTTCAAATTCAGCTATCTGCTCCTCCAAGGCCGCACATAAAATGACTACCTCTGCGTTTTCCTGGCTTACTTCTGCCTTGAGCTTCTCTACATACTCATTTCCCTCCTTGATGCTATCTTCATCTACATTGGCCACATACAATACAGGCTTGATCGTCAATAAATGAATATCAGCAATAGCTTCCAAATCATCCTCATCAGCATCTACTACACGGGCATTCTTCCCTTCTTTTAATGCTTCTTTAAACTTATTTAAGCTTTCAATGGCCTTTTTAGCTTTGGCATCACCACTTTTTGCCACCTTCTCTATCCTCAGCAACTTTTTATCTACTGATTCGATGTCTTTCAATTGTAATTCGGTATCGATTACCTCCTTATCAAAAATAGGATCTACCCCTCCGGCTACGTGCACTACATTGGGATCATCAAAGCACCTGATGACATGTATCACAGCATCAACCTCTCTGATATTTCCTAAAAATTTATTTCCTAAGCCTTCTCCCTTGCTTGCTCCTTTTACTAATCCGGCTATATCTACAAACTCGATCACTGTAGGAACCACTTTTTGTGGATTTACCAGGCCTTCCAAAATTTGTAATCGCTTATCCGGCACCGTCACTACCCCTACATTGGGCTCGATGGTACAAAAAGGAAAATTTGCTGCTTCTGCCTTGGCACTTGACAAGGCATTAAATAAAGTTGACTTACCTACATTAGGCAAGCCAACAATTCCGCATTTGAGTCCCATTAATATTAAATCTTATCTATTCTAAATATTCTGTATTCTCTATACCCTCTGTAAAATTCCTTTATAGAAACCCTAAATATAGTATAAACCGGTATGGCGAAAATCATACCCAATACACCGGCAATTTTTGCCCCCACAAAGATAATAACAAATATTTCAAGAGGATGTGCTTTTACCGATTTCGAAAAAATAAATGGCTGTAAAACCACATTATCACAAATCTGTACCACAGAGAAAACAGTCAATATCTTGAATAAAAAGAAATATACTTCATTGGCAGTATTAAAGTCTCCCGTAGACAAGCCTACCAAAACACCAAAAGTAGCACCCAATAATGGGCCTGCATAGGGGATTAAATTCGCCACAGCAGCAAATACCGCAATTGTCATGGCGTACTGAATATTACCTATGGTCAAACCCACAGAGGCAATGGTGAAAATCACCGACATTTGAATTAACAAGCCAATCAAATAATTGGACAGCAACCTTTCCACCTTATGAAAAGTAGCCACAGACAGTTCAAAGTATTTGTTCGGAATGAAATTCAATAGATTTCTTCGCAATAGACCATTCTCCAGAAGTAGGAAAAAGGTGATAAAACCTATAGCCAAAATACTTATAAAGAAGCTGCTTGTAGT
>NZ_CAXBOC010000374.1:0-5907 GCF_963976465.1 uncultured Cyclobacterium sp.
GAATATTCCTTGCGAAAATTCAAATAACCCATTTTCTTTGTCAAAAGATTAAAAGATGATTCAAAGAATTCAAAGTGTATTCCTACTTTTAGTAGCTATTTCAATGGTTACTTCCACCTTATTTCCCATTTGGTTACAAGTAAATCCAGACCAAACCCAATCCATGGAGATGACGGCATGGTTCACCACTATTACCGACACCGTTGAGGAAAGCATTATTTCTCAATCCAATAATATTTACATCGGGATATTGGCTCTAATCTCTGCAGGGCTGGCCATATATAGCCTGTAGGAGGTGCATTTTTGATAGGATTTTACTGCATTGTGTTCGGCCTAATCATGAATCTCATCGCCAATAGATTCATCCGAAAGGATGAAATGCTAATTCGCTCAGTAGATAGAATTCGTTAAATTACCTGTCCGGTTGGATTAAATGAATTGGCAGGTAACAAAGTTCCGTTCAAGATGAAAATAGAAACCATTGCTATTCATGGAGGAAATGTTGTCACCGACACATTAAAACCAATCATTCAGCCGATCACGCTCTCTACAACTTTTGCGCATCAAGAGGATTCAATGTTGTATACAAGATTGGAAAACCCTAACAGGAAATCTCTTGAGGCTGTAATGGCATCGCTGGAAGGAGGTGCTGATGCGGCAGCATTCGCTTCTGGAAATGCCGCTGGAAATGCTGTTTTTCAAGCCTTACCGGCCGGCACGCATATCATCGCTCCGGATGACATGTACCATGGGATGAAAATGCTGCTTCAAACCGTACATGCAGGTAAACTTGATGTGCAATTCATTGACCTAACAGACAAGGAAAATCTCCGTAAGGCCATCAAACAAAATACTGGCTTGTTGTGGATTGAAACACCATCCAATCCACTTTTAAAAATTTCTGACATCAAGGCATTGGCCTCCATTGCCAAAGAAAACGATCTAAAAGTGGTCTGTGACAGCACCTTTGCTACTCCTGTATATCAAAAAGCTTTGAAGTTGGGGGCTGATGTTGTGATGCATAGCAGTACCAAATACATCAGTGGACACAGTGATATTTTAGGGGGAATTCTCGTGACTAAGGCAAAGGATGACTTGTGGCAAAACATAAAAAATGTGCAGCGTCTTGCAGGGGCAGTGCCTTCTCCGATGGACTGCTACTTTCTCACTAGAAGTATTAAAACCCTTCCCTACCGCATGAAGGCGCATGCATTCAATGCCAATAACATTGCCGCATTCTTAGACAATCATCCTTACGTAGAAAAAGTTTATTATCCCGGGCTTTCCAGCCATCAAGGTTTTGAAACTGCCCAATTTCAGATGGAAGGGTATGGCGCCATGTTATCTTTTCTAATTAAGGGAAACGCAAATGAGGCAGATCATTTAATAGGGAAACTCAAATTTTTTAGTAATGCCACTAGCCTTGGCGGAGTAGAAAGCCTAATAGAACGAAGATCAAAAGTTCAGGTGGGTGACCCAGGAATTCCTGATCAGCTTATCCGAATGTCTGTAGGAATTGAAAATTGTGAAGACCTGATAGAGGACTTGGATCAAGCCTTTAAAGAAACATTTAAGCCCTAAACTATTCACTCATCTTCGCCATGGATTGATCAAATAGCCTTTCGTTGATCAATGGGTTTGATCGAGGCATGGTTGTTTGTTTTTCTTTTTCCTGGCTCAGGAAAGTCTTGTATTTAGCAACCATTACTTCCATATCCGCTCCGGATTCTATCTCTATTTTTTCAGAAAAAATCTTTCCTCTCATTTTAGCTTCAGCGGTAAACCTGGCCAAGCCTTCGACAAAGACGTCTCCTAAAACCTTGCCCATTACACAAATTTCAGAGGCTTTAATATCTCCTTCCACATTACCTGAGATACCAATAATTACTTTTTTTGGTGTGGAGACATCTCCACAAACATCTCCTTCTATCCGAATATCACTAACTGCTTCAATATCTCCCTTGATTGATAATCCAGGGGCAAATACTGAAGTTGAATTGGCCATCTCCATCTCTGCTTGAATTTTAGTTTCTTTAGTCCACATAAAATCAACTCAATTATTTCTAGATACTACTCAAAACCATCTAAAATTATAAACATCACCCAGATGGTCAGGCAAATATAAGCAAAACATATTTGACTTTAACGGGTAAAACCAACTTGGTATATCCATCAAGATCATCCCGCCCATCCATCTCTATCGAGACTCCTGTACTGAATGGCTTCTGCGAGGTGTTCAGCTTTTATATCTTCTGACCCTGAAAGGTCTGCAATAGTTCTGGAGACTTTTAAAATTCGATCGTAAGCACGGGCAGAAAGTCCCAGCCGATCCATGGCCGTTTTCAATAAAGTTTTGCCGGCCTGATTAATTTTCACTACCTCTTTCACCATGTGAGATGGCATCATTGCATTGCAATGGACTTCTGGATTCTTCTCAAACCTTGCTTGTTGATAAGCCCTTGCTCCCGACACCCGCTCTCTGATAGATTTACTGGATTCAGATTTTCTATCGGAAGTCATTTCCTCAAAGTTTATCGGAGTCACTTCCACATGAAGGTCTATCCTGTCTAACAAAGGGCCACTCACTTTATTGAGATATTTTTGAACGATACCCGGACCGCAAACACACTCTTTGTCCGGATGGTTATAAAATCCACATGGACATGGGTTCATGCTTGCAATTAACATAAAATTCGCAGGGAAGTCTACCGTAACTCTTGCCCTTGAAATGGTTACCCTTCGTTCCTCAAGTGGTTGACGCATCACTTCCAAAACAGTCCTTTTGAATTCAGGCAATTCATCCAAAAACAATACTCCGTTATGGGAAAGAGAGATTTCACCTGGTTGTGGGTTGCCTCCCCCACCAACCAAAGCCACATCACTTATAGTATGGTGTGGAGAGCGAAAGGGTCTTTGGGCGATCAATGAAGAACTGGCGCCCAACTTACCTGCCACCGAATGAATTTTGGTTGTTTCCAATGCTTCCTGTAGACTCATCGGTGGCAATATGGAAGGCAACCTCTTGGCAAGCATGGTTTTGCCGGCACCGGGAGGGCCTATCATGATTACATTGTGTCCGCCTGCTGCGGCTATTTCCATCGCCCGCTTGATATTTTCCTGCCCTTGAACATCAGCAAAATCAAAATCATTTTCTTCTATAGAGTCATAAAAGAGGTTTCTGGTATCGGTGACTAGAGGAGTTTTTGTTTCTTTCCCTTCCAAAAAATGAATGGCCTCTTGAAGGGTTTCTACCGGAATTACATCAAGATTATTTACAATAGAGGCTTCCTGTGCATTTTCTTTGGGAAGGATAAAGCCTTTGTACCCTCTTTTCCTTGCTTCTATTGCTATGGGCAGCACACCTTTAATTCTTCTAAGCTTCCCATCAAGAGCCAGCTCACCCATAATCACATACTGCTCTAATTCCGGAAAAAACACTTGCTCAGATGCCTGCATTATACCTATGGCAATAGGAAGATCATAAGATGAACCTTCCTTTTTGATATCTGCAGGCGCCAAATTGATGACAACTTTTTGCCTAGGCATCCTGTAGCCATAGTATTTGAGAGCTGACTCAACACGCTGTTGGCTCTCTTTCACGGCACTATCCGGGAGACCTACCATAAAAAAACTGGTCCCCTGACCTACATTTACTTCAATGGTGATCAACTTGGCATCTACTCCTGAGACTGCACTACCAAAAGTTTTTGCTACCATCCTTGTTATTTATACTGTGTGACTATCCATACCCGGCTATTAAGCAATTTCTATTTGAAATTCTCTCTTGGTTTAATAGCGGAAGATTCTGTTTCATCCTTAGTTAATTCCGTATTCTTTTCTACTGGACTAACTTTCCCTCCCCTTTCAAGGTCAAAAACCAATGCTTTCAGATCCTTTTTCTCCAACTCTATCTTTTTGATACGGCTGTTTAGGCTACTTACATATCCCCAACTTGTTCCCCAAGTGATCAGATAAATCACCAATCCAGCCAACAACCAAGAAACAACCTCTCCTGTCATTGGCGTTCCTCCCCACATTTTCTCATAGGTGAGAAAATAAACCAATCCTATACCGAAAAACAAAGCTGTTAATAACTGAAATATACTGTTGACTTTTTTCATAATGCTTTTTATATGGGTTTATTTACACAATATACTAAACAGACTGCATTTGGGAAAGTTTATTATATAATCCTCCTTTTTGGATCAATTCATCGTGCGTCCCTCTTTCCACTATACGTCCACTTTCAATCACCAGAATCTCATTTGCATGTTGGATGGTACTCAGGCGATGTGCAATCACCAAAGAAGTGCGGTTTTTCATTAAATTGGACAAGGCTTCCTGGACCAGTTTTTCGGATGCAGAATCAAGTGCTGATGTGGCCTCATCTAAAATCAAAATTTCCGGATTTTTTAAAACAGCCCTCGCAATACTAATGCGTTGCCTTTGCCCACCTGATAATTTACCTCCTCGCTCTCCGATATTGGTTTCATAGCCTTGCTCAAGCTCCACAATAAAATCATGCGCATTGGCAATTTTTGCAGCTTCCTGAACTTTCTCTAAAGAAACCCCTTCCATGCCGAAGGCTATATTATTAAAAACCGTATCATTGAAAAGGATAGACTCTTGGGTAACAATTCCCATCAAACTCCTGAGATCTGTTATGCTGCAATTTTTAAGAGCTATGCCATCAATGGTTATCTCCCCTTGACTTGGATCATAAAACCTAGGCAATAAATCTGCCAATGTTGACTTTCCTCCGCCTGATGGCCCTACCAATGCAATAGTACGACCTTTTTTCAACTCGAAATTAATATCATTCAATACCGCATTTTCCTGATAGGCAAAGCCTACATTTTTAAAAACTACAGACTGTGTAAATCCTTTCAAAGCTTGCGGGGAAGCCACATCTACAATCATTGGTTGGGTATCCACCACTGCAAAAATCCTTCGAGCAGAGGCCAGTCCCCTTTGTATGCTACTGAGCGCTCTGGAAATCTCTTTGGCAGGATTTAGTACCTGTGTAAACAATATGATATAAGCAATAAACTCACTGGCACTTAATGATGAGGTATTATTCAATACCAAATTGCCTCCGTATAATAAAATCCCAGCGACAACCGAAACGCCTAAAAATTGGCTAACGGGTGATGCCAGCTCATTCTTCCTTGCCATAGAGACATTAACATCAGCATAATAATCTGTTTCACCCTCAAATTTATTTTGAACAAAACTCCTGGCTCCAAAGGCCTTGACAACCCGCATGCCACCAATCGTTTCATCCAATATATTCACAATTCTCCCCAAAGATTCTTGACTTTGCTCCGCTTTCTTTTTTAATTTTTTGGTAATATACCCAATGATGGCTCCTGATACCGGAATAAGCAATATCGTAAACAATGTCAACTGGTATGACATAAAAAACAAAACTGCAAAATAAAGGATAACCGTAACAGGCTCTTTAAATATCACCCTCAAAGACTGGACAATACTATTCTCAACCTCCTGAATATCATTGGTCATTTTACTGATCAAATCCCCCTTTCTTTCATCAGAAAAATAACCCAAATGCATATTACTCACTGCTGTAAAAATATGAACACGCATTCCTTGGATAATGTCAGCACGCACTTTTGCCAAAACCACTCCTGATAAGTAAGCAAATAAATTGCTCAAAAACACCGATATTACAATGATGATGCAGACATACACCAAAGTCCCAAACCGCCCATAAATATTGGCAACTTGCAGAAAATAGTAGTTAAATAAATGCATGAAATAGTTTACACTTAAAGCGAAGTCAGGCTTATTGGCATATACCTGTAACTCCTCTTTCCCCACTTGTTCAAATATCACATCAAAAAGTGGCTTTAGAAGGGTGAAGTTCAGCAATCCAAAAACGATGGC
>NZ_CAXBOC010000375.1:0-5876 GCF_963976465.1 uncultured Cyclobacterium sp.
TAAAAGGAAAGGTACAACAAGAATGGTTCTTTATTTTTTTCACGAATCAGCTGTAAACTTTCGTTGGTCAATCTATCGGTAAGGTATTCCCCTTCCGGTCCATCAGTAAGTTTAGGGTTACCATAGGGAGAATAATAGCCATTGCTTTTACCCTTTTTTAGCTGTGGAGCTCCCACGCGCCATCCTCCGATGTTCACATCAAAACCCTGGTTTTCGGGCCAATACTTCTCCTCTTCTCCCAGATGCCATTTTCCAATAAAAAAGGTTTGATACCCATTGTCCTTAAACTTTTCAGCAAGCGTTGTTTCTTCCAAAGCGAGTTCGTTATTAATCGAAGGGGTAATGATGGGCCGGCTTTCTTCGAATTTATCATAGCCTGGAATCCAATCAGTAATACCTAGCCTATTGGGGTGCATGCCTGTCATTAAAGCAGCGCGGGTGGGGCTGCATACCGGATGCGCAGCATAGGCTTGAGTAAAACGCAAGCCTTCCTTTGCCATTTGATCCAGGTTAGGGGTTTCATAAAAACCCTCAGGATAATTGGCTTTTACATCGGCCCAACCCAAGTCATCTACAAGGATAAAGATAAAATTAGGCTTTCGCTTAACTTCTTCTTCTACTTGGCAAGCACTAATTAGTAAGGCCAAAAGGAGAAAATAGTAGGTGTTTTTCATGTAGCTACAAACTGTTTGTTTACAAAGGTAGATAATACAATGAAATTTTAAGGGGGAGAAATTAAATATAAGTGCAATAGCGGAATTTAAGGTAGTACTAACTGCCAAAAGGTCTGGTTTTTATGGGGTCTATGTTCGAAATCGGACATAATTGCAGGCTATTTGCTTAATTCCGGTTTGGTTTCATATTTGTGTAAGGTATGGAAAGCAATTAGTATTAAAATAAACCGGAGCAATAATGGATTTCAAGCAATTTACTATTAAATCACAAGAAGTGATTCAGAAAGCCTTGGAGCTATGTACTGCTGAGCAACAGCAGCTTATAGAGCCTGCTCATATGCTGAAGGGTATTGTTCAAGTTGATGCCAATGTTACGGATTTTATATTCCAGAAATTAGGGGTCAATTCAGGATTGATCTTACAGAAGTTAGATGAAATCATCAGTCAATATCCAAAAGTAAGTGGGCAACAACCCTATTTATCCAATGCGACGAATGAGGTGATAACAAAAGCAAAAAGTTACCTCAAGACTTTTGGGGATGAATTTGTAGCAGTGGAGCATTTGTTACTAGGAATTTTGGCCGGTTCTGAGAAAGTAGCGCAGCTATTAAAAGGGCAAGGCTTAAGTGAAAAAAAATTAATAGAAGTTATCAAAGAACTTAGAAAAGGAAATAAAGTGACCGATCAAAATGCAGAATCTAAATACAGGTCTTTAGAAAAATATTCTAAAAATTTAAATGACCTGGCCAAAAAAGGAAAGATTGATCCTGTCATCGGTAGAGATGAAGAAATCAGGAGGGTCTTGCAAATCTTGGCAAGAAGGACCAAAAATAACCCGATACTATTGGGCGAGCCCGGGGTAGGTAAAACTGCTATCGTAGAAGGTTTGGCCCAAAGGATTGTAAGTGGAGATGTGCCTGAAAATCTTAAGAGTAAAACCCTTATATCATTGGATATGGGGCTCCTGGTGGCAGGGGCTAAATACAAAGGGGAATTTGAGGAGCGCCTAAAAGCAGTCATCAAAGAAGTGACCGACTCTGACGGTGAAATAATCTTATTTATAGATGAGATCCATACCTTAATTGGTGCCGGAGGTGGAGGTGAAGGTGCAATGGATGCAGCCAATTTATTAAAACCGGCCTTGGCAAGGGGAGAGCTGCATGCCATTGGTGCGACTACCTTGAAAGAATACCAGAAGTACATTGAAAAGGATAAAGCACTCGAACGACGATTCCAGCAAGTGGTGGTGGATGAGCCGGATGCAGCAGATGCCATTTCTATTTTACGGGGTATTAAAGACAAGTATGAATTGCACCATGGGGTGAGGATCAAAGATGATGCGGTTATTGGCGCGGTAGAGCTTTCTCAACGCTATATATCAGACCGCTATTTGCCGGATAAAGCCATCGATTTGATGGATGAAGCAGCGGCCAAATTAAGGATGGAGATTGATTCCCTTCCTCAGGAATTGGATGAGCTAAATAGGCGCATCATGCAATTGGAAATAGAAAGGGAGGCCATTAGGCGAGAAAAAAATAAGGACAAAGAAAGTGTACTTAGCAAAGAATTGGCAGACCTTACAGAAAAGAGGCAAGAACTAAAAGCCAAATGGGAAGGTGAGAAGGCCGTTATTCAAGGCATTCAAAGAGAGAAGGAGAATATTGACAAATTCAAAATTGAAGCAGAACAGGCGGAGAGAAGCGGTGACTTCGGCAAGGTTGCTGAAATTCGTTACGGCAAAATTGTTGATAGCGAGCAAAAGCTGGAATCATTCAAAGCACAACTGAAGGAGATGCAAGAAAATTCCACCTTGCTAAAAGAGGAGGTGGATAGTGAAGACATTGCAGCGGTGGTCAGCAAGTGGACGGGCATACCATTGTCTAAAATGATCCAAAGTGAAAGGGAGAAATTACTTCACTTGGAAGACGAATTGGGCAAAAGAATTGCAGGTCAGAAGGACGCCATCACCGCGCTTTCGGATGCAGTGAGAAGAAGCAGGGCAGGTCTGCAAGATCCAAAACGCCCTATTGGTTCGTTTATATTCTTAGGTACTACAGGAGTTGGTAAAACAGAATTGGCCAAAGCACTGGCGGAATATTTATTCAGTGATGAGAATGCCATGGTTAGAATCGACATGTCGGAGTATCAGGAAAGGCATGCTGTTAGCAGGCTGGTTGGAGCGCCTCCGGGATATGTAGGCTATGATGAAGGTGGTCAACTTACAGAAGCTGTGAGAAGAAAGCCTTATTCCGTGGTATTGTTGGATGAAATTGAAAAGGCACACCCGGATGTGTTCAATATCCTCCTTCAAGTATTAGATGATGGTAGGCTTACCGACAATAAAGGAAGGATAGCCAATTTCAAAAATACCATTATTATCATGACCACTAATATTGGGTCTCATTTAATTCAGGAGCGTTTTGAGAGTTTGAATGAGAGCAATAAAGAAGAAGTACTGGAAAGCACAAAAGAAGAGGTTTTCAATTTATTGAAAAAATCAGTGCGACCTGAGTTCTTGAATAGAATTGATGAAACCATCATGTTCGAGCCGCTCAACAGGAAGATCCTTCGGAAAATTGTGGATATCCAATGGAGAGAAATTCAGCAACGCTTGGCAGAATCCGGTATAGAAATTGACGCTACCCAAGAGGTGTTGGATTATTTAGGAGAAGTTGGGTTTGATCCTCAGTATGGAGCCAGACCACTAAAAAGAACCATGCAACGCTTGGTGTTAAATGAGTTGTCCAAACAAATTTTGAGTGGATACATCAAGAATGATAGCGCTGTATTGGTGGATTTAGATGCAGAAAAACAAGTCTATTTCAAGAATGTAGACCATGTTGAGATAAGTTAAAATTCGGTTTATTGGGTTTATTAGTTGGACAGCCAACCTGTTTTCAGGTTGGCTGTTTTTTTGCGTCAGTCCCAAGCTGTAAATCCCAGTGATTGACCTACATCCTAGGTAGTCAAATTGGGAAAGTAAATGTACCGAATCAATATAAAATGGCTGCTAACTTTTGAGATGCATTGAGCTTAAGGTGAAATAAGAGATATTATGCTCTGTGCTTTTAAGTAAAATTTTACGGGTTGAGCAATGTGTCTATTTAAAATATTGTAAATTTAATTTTTTACTGGTTTAGTACTTGTAAATTACCCATTTAGCCAATAGTCATTTTATATATGAATAGTGAAAAAGTTTTGATTTTACTTCAGTTGTTTTTAAGCGGAGCAGAATACTTTTTCAGCCGGTTAAGTTTTTTAAAACTTCAGAATCTTTGGGGGCAGGCAAGGTCAAGCTCTTATGCGGTATTTCTTAAACGGTATGTGGTGATACCGGTCATAGGTGAAAGTAAATCAAGAGGCTATACCGGGGATGCGTACATCAGGTTTAAAATATCATAATTCTACTAACTTCTACAAAGAATGTCCTTCAAGCAAATTATAGTTGGCTACCAAATACCAAGAGCCAATTCCAATAAAAAGTGAATAATCAAATAACGCTATGAATAAATTAATTCTATTGCAGCTTTTATTTTTATTATTTCTCAACTGTTTTATTTTACAGGTCAAGGGGATGGATTCCGGCTTCAAAGAACAGCCGAAAAAAATTGTGTTGATAGCAGGTCCGAAAAGCCATGGCCCTCATGCTCACGAATACATTAAATCAGTGAGGCTTATAAAAACCATGTTGGACAAGTCCAATGTGGAAGGGCTAACTTCGGAAATCCACCTAAATGGCTGGCCGGAAGCACCTTCAACTTTAGATGATGCCGACCTTATACTTTTTATTACTGATGGGAGGGATGGCCACTTGTTTTCAGAGGTGCCATTTATGACAAACGATCGGATGAAGGTTATGCAAAAACAAATGGATAGGGGCTGTGGTATATCCTTGATTCATTTTTCAACTTTTGCATCAGATCATTTTGGTAAAAAAATATTGGAATGGGGAGGAGGCTATTTTGATTGGCAAGATGATTTGGGAGAAAGAAACTGGTTCTCTGCCATCAAAACTATGGAAAGTAAACTTGTTTTTCAAAATCCGAACCACCCTATAGTGTCCGGGCTAGAACCTTTTGTATTGAAAGATGAGTTTTACTACAATATCAGGTTTCAGGAAGGTGATGACCGTGTACAGCTAATTGCTGAAGTGCCTGAATTGGAAGGAAGAAAAGGAAGTGGGAACACTGTAGCTTGGGCCCTCGAAAGGAAAGACGGTGGGAGAGGATTTAGCACAACAATGGGTCATTTTTTCTCCAATTGGGAAAATGATAATTTCAGAAAAATGTTGCTCAATGGGATTGTTTGGGCATCAGGGGCACAAGTACCTCAAGAGGGAGTGGAGACTGAATTTTTCAATGATCGGGAAGTAAGCCTGCATCTCTTTCAAAAGTCCCGAAAAGCATTGGTGGTCACAGGGAACCATCACCCTGCCCACCCATAGCAACAAACTTCATTACAAGTCAAGTCAATCATTGAAGAGAATACTGGGTTTTATGTGGATATTTCTACGAATATTGAAGATCTCTCTCAATATGATCTTGAAGATTATGATGCATTAATCCTGAACTATGCCAATTGGGAAGATCCTAAAACATTGTCGGATGGATCAAAAAAATTCTTTGTCAATTACTTGAAAGAAGGAGGGGGCTTAATTGTGTTGCATTTTGCCAATGGTGCTTTTCACTTCTCTCTCCCCAATGCAGGAGATTCTGACTGGCCCGAATACAGGAATATCGTCAGTAGAGTGTGGGATCACCACTCAGACAGCGGCCATGATAAATATGGGGAATTTTCCGTTAAGGTTTCAAGTCACAAGCATCCGATCACTTCAGGGGTTGAGGATTTTTTAACTTTTGATGAATTGTATTTTAACCAGAAAGGAGAGCGGTCCATTGAACCTTTATTAACGGCCAAATCCAATATTACAGGAAAGAAAGAACCATTGGCATGGGTTTACAACTATGGCAAAGGGAAGGTTTTTCAAACCCTGTTGGGGCATGATGCCAAGTCTTTTAGTGCTAAGCAGTTTCAAATGGTACTTTCCAATGCAATCAATTGGGTGGCAAAGGACTATGAGGATTAAACCCGAAATATGCAATAGACATTCTATTACGTGCTGAAATCGCTTTAAAATCAGCCACTTAGTTGCTGTTTTCAATTTCACCATAGCGGTGCTATGCTAAAATCTCCAAACAGTCT
>NZ_CAXBOC010000376.1:0-5872 GCF_963976465.1 uncultured Cyclobacterium sp.
TAAACCAGTACCTACATCAGCTGATGCATTATATCCAAGATCGGATATTTATGCGCAAACTTAAGACATTCGACGTAGTAATAATTGTGGAGACTAGTCCTAAATGTTACCTAAGTGATACCTATGACTTCATAAAACTTAAAAAGGAACTGGGAAATACACCTTTATTGTATCATGGAGTTTACTATTTAGGGCTTGCGCCAACCATGATATCCTATTTAGGAGAAGGAGGGCATCATCAAGAAAATATATTTGATTGGCATTTGTCCGTTTCGGAAGTTACTGAAGTAAGAAGTAAGCCAAATGGTAAGTGGAATCAAATAGGTCTAAATTTAAAGAGTACAGGCCTAGTCCCTGTGCCAAAGACTAAGCACCTTGCACTAATTGATTTTTATCGACCCGGATATGAAAAAGCGAGAAATGAGCAAATTAAGGCCCTTGAAGCTGTAGGGATTCCATACTTGGAGTTATCCGGTTCTTATACTATTGATGAGATTAGGGAAGTGTATAAAAAAGCTACCTTTTATTTTTTACAATTTCCGGAGTCTTTTGGCTTGCCTATTGCAGAATGCTTGAGTTGTGGAGCCTATGTTTTTACTCCTGACACATCTTGGGGAATGGCTTGGAGACAAGATGAAGAAGTGGAAGTTCATGGCCCAGGAAAACTTGCTGATTGTTTTGTAGTTTATGATGGACAAGAAAATTTGCAAGAGAAACTGTTACAATACAAAGCTGAATATGATCTAGAAAAAACACCGGAGAAAGTTTTCCAGATTTTCACAGAGAATTATCCTGATTACTACTATGGCAACAAGTCTCAAATGGATCAATTTCTTAAAAAGTTAAAGGATGGAATACTTTAATTAGCCAATTTTCTCCAATATTTTATGTCTATGTATTTTCCAAAAGTATTAATTCTAAACCAACCATTTAACAATGTTTCCGGAGGTGGGATTACATTGTCAAATTTATTTAAAGGTTGGCAAAAAGACCACCTCGCAGTAGCCTGCTTAGGTACGCTCTTAAATGAAAAAACAAGATTAGATATTTGTGATCAATACTATCAATTGGGAGAAAAGGAACATATTTGGAAGTTTCCTTTGAGCTTGATGAAAAGGAAGTATCCTTCAGGACCTATAAAAATTAATAAAGAAAAGAAAAAAGTACAAACGATACAAAAGTCGCCTCTTCGGGTGAAACTTCTTAAAGAATACATCAACCCTGCATTAAATTGGATGGGAGTAGCTGATTGGGCATCTACTATTCAGCTCTCTGCTGAATTGAAAGAATGGCTTGATGAATATAATCCGGATGTAATTTATGCCCAAGCTCAAAGGAGAGAAGCCATCATTTTCTGTTCGCTTGTACAGCGTTATTTAAATAAACCAATGGTGTTCCATATGATGGATGACTGGTTGGAAGTTTTGCCGGAATATGGTCTCTTTGGTAGATATTGGTACAAAATAGTCGACCATGAATTTAGGGAAATGTTAAGTACCTGTACAAGACATTTTAGTATAAGTGAGCCTATGGCTGAGGTATATCATAAGAGGTATGGTTATTCCTTTTCTACCTATCATAACCCCATCGAACTTGACTTTTGGAGCAAAAGTCAGCGAAAAAACTACGAATTTGGAGATGCCATCCGAATATTATACGCAGGTAGGATGGGATTAGGAATTGAGAGTTCGCTAGAGACAATGGCCAAATGTCTTGAGGAAATTAATAAAGAAACCTCGAATTCAATTGAATTGGTTCTTCAAGTTGGTCAAAAACCGGATTGGATAAATAAATACAATTGTGTTTCCCATCGGGGGTTTGTGCCTTACGAAGAACTGCCCAACCGTTTTTCAGAGGCAGATATATTGTTTTTACCCTATGATTTCACACCCTCTGCGAACGCATTTATTAAGTATTCAATGCCTACAAAGGCTTCTGAATATATGATTTGTGGCACACCGGTTTTGATCTTTGCTCCTGAGGATACTGCCTTGGTTGCTTATGCTAAAGCTTATCAATGGGCTCAAGTAGTGACAAAAAATGAAGTACAAGCTTTAAAGGAAAGCTTACTAGAATTGATCAATAGAAAATCTTTGCGAGAAAGTATTTCAAAGGCTGCTATAACCATTGCCGAAGAGAGACATGATGCCGTTAAGGTGAGAAAACAATTTAGGGAAGAACTTACTGAATTGGTCAAAAAGAAAAATCAATTAAAACCTTCTTAAAATGGCAGCTATTTTTTTATATCCAAAGATTGATAAAGTGATTGGGTCCCCCAACCCCTATATCTTCAATTTTCAAAAAGCATTGGCTAAAAGTCATCATGTGGTAAATGCCAAATCACCTAATCGGGGAATAATAAGTTTTTTTACCCACTTCTTTAAGGCAGAATTATTTATTCTTAATTGGCCTGAAACCATTCCGGAGAAGAAGTTTGGAGGTGTTCAAAGAAAACTCTTCATGTTGTTTTTAAAGCTTGCAAAAATATACGCTAAAAAGATTATATGGATTTTGCACAATAAAGGTTCTCACCATAAAGGGGCTAACCCGGTGACAAAAAACATGTTTGATGTACTCATGTCGCATTCAGATTACATTATTACGCATTCTTATGCGGGCAAAGATTTTGTGTCCTCAGTATATCCAAACAATATTTCTAAGGTACATGTTATTCCTCATCCATTCACAGAAAAACTAGGGGAATACAGACCGGGTAAAAAACAATTTGATATTCTTATATGGGGAAGTATTTTCCCTTATAAAGGCATCGATGTTTTTTTAGACCATTTGAGAGAAACACCGGAACTAAAAAACTTAAAAGTATTAATTGTAGGGAGATGTACAGATACGAAATATAAACGTAAAATCCTTTCAATTTTGCCTGAAAATGCTGAATTTAAAGATGAATTGTTGAGCTTAGAGGAAATTGCAGCTTATTCAGCTCAAGCACAATTTACATTATTTACATATAAATCTCAAACAGTAATTAGTTCAGGCTCCTTGATAGACAGCATAAGAATGGGGGGCATAATTTTAGGACCTGACCACGGTGCCTTTAAGGACATGAAAGATTTGGCATTTATGCATACGTTCAAAGATTTTAATGAAATTCCCAAGATAATCTCTGAGTTTAATCCATATGATAAACAAATAGAAGGAGATAGAAACACTTTTATGAATCAAAACACCTGGTCTAATTTTGTTGAGAAAATTGGAGATATATCAGGTATTTAAACATTATTTAATTTATTCTTTAAAGCAATGAAACAAGTTATTCAAAATTTTAAAACTGGAGAACTTTATGTTGATGAGGTTCCTGTTCCTGCGATTTCTAATGGGATGGTATTGGTAGAAAACGAATATTCACTAATAAGTGCCGGTACGGAAAGAAGTACTGTGAAAGTAGCCCAAGCAAGTTTGATTGGAAAGGCCAAGCAAAGACCTGACCTGGTGGCTCAAGTGATTCAAAATATAAGGAAGGAAGGATTTTCTGCTACCATGAGTAAAGTTAGAACCAAGCTTGATTCATTAAAAGCCTTGGGATATAGTACCTCAGGTAAGGTGATTGCTTCTATGGATAATAGTGGTGCATTCAAACCCGGTGATAGGGTGGCTTGTGCCGGTGCAGATTACGCATCTCATTCGGAGGTGATCTCTGTACCCCAAAACTTGGTGACAAAAATACCGGAGAGTGTAAGCTCAGATGAGGCAGCGTTTACAACCTTAGGAGCAATAGCGCTTCAGGGGGTTAGACAAGCCGATCCTAAGTTAGGTGAGAAAGTTTGTGTGATTGGCTTAGGCTTACTCGGACAAATTACGGTTCAACTATTGAAAGCCAATGGTTGTTCAGTTTTTGGAATAGACATGTCTGAAAAGCTGATAGAACTTGCCAAAGAATCAGGAGCAGGACAATCAATGCACAGAAATGATTCCAATTTAATTTCTGCCTGTGAGAATTTTACAAACGGCCGTGGATTTGATTCAATAATCATTACTGCTGCCACCCCAACAAATGATCCCATTGTACTTTCTACTGAAATAGCACGGAAAAAAGGTAAGATTATAGTAGTGGGTGCAGTGAAGATGGAAATTCCCAGAGAGCCTTATTTTTATAAAAATGAGCTTGAACTTAAAATTTCATGCTCTTACGGGCCCGGTAGGTACGATGTAGATTATGAAGAGTTGGGTAAAGATTACCCTTTTGCTTACGTACGCTGGACCGAGCAAAGGAATATGGAAGCCTTTTTGGACTTGATTGCCGCAAAAGCCATAAATATCAAGCCTTTAATTACCCATTTATTTGATATTGAAGAAGCGGTGAAAGCCTATGATATAGTCATGGGCAAAGTCCAAGAACCACATATAGGTATATTGTTAAAATACCAAGAGTCTGGATCTAAGCTTGAGTCCATTACGAAGGTAAACAATGAGCCCATCAAAGATATCAATGCGGGCTTTATAGGTGCTGGTAGCTTTGCCCAGAGTTATTTGATTCCCAATGTTAAATCTTGGGGAGGTTCATTAGATGGTGTGGTTACTTCTAAGGGGATTACAGCCAAGAGCGTCTCTGATAAGTTTAAGTTTAATTTTTGCTCTTCTGATGGTAAGGATGTATTGAACAAAAAGGACATCAACACCATTTTTATTGCAACACCTCATGTCTCTCATGCCCCATACGTAATTGAAGGATTAAAATCCGGCAAGAATGTTTTTGTAGAAAAACCTTTGGCAATGAACATAGAGCAATTGAAAGAAGTAGTCCATGCAGAAAAATCAGCCGATAAATTATTGATGGTAGGTTTCAATAGGAGGTTTGCTCCGGTCTCTGTAGAGCTAAAGAAAGAATTTATTAATACAGGTGAACCTTTGGTAATTAATATTAGAGTAAATGCCGGTTTTATTCCTAAAGACCATTGGTCTCAGATACCAGAGATTGGCGGTGGTAGAATTGTAGGGGAAGTTTGCCATTTTATTGATTTAATGCAGTATTTTACTGACTCTGAACCTGTCAAGGTATATGCTGACTCTATAAATACCTCTAATGAGCAAATCACTTCAGCTGATAACATGGCAGTAACTGTCAAGTTTAAAGATGGGTCGGTTGGAAACTTAACTTATTTGGGAAATGGGGATAAATCCTTACCAAAGGAAAATATTGAAGTCTTCTCCGGAGGTAAAGTTGGCATAATCCATGATTTTAGATCAGGTAGCCTTCACAAAGATAATAAATTGATCAAGCTTAAGTCTAGTGGCAAAGGTCATTTAGAAGAAGTACATCAATTTCTAGATCAGGTGAAGGGAGGGGGAGAAAGTCCAATTTCTTTTGAATCAATATGCCTTACAACGCTTACAACATTTAAAATCTTGGACAGCCTATCTACAGGAATGCCTCAAGATATAAGCCTTGAAGAAATACTTTCATAGATGAATTGGCAACGTTAAAGAGGTCTTACTATTTAACGTTAAGTTATTTGATTGTTGTGGAATAGTTTATGAAATCAAATTTAGGAGTGTATTCCAAGATTCTTGGAATACCTCCTTAAATTACCTTCTACTGGTAAATAGAGATGACTAATAAATTGACCCTATCAACTTATCGTCTTGTTTTTAGCAATTTTAATTAAAAAAAAGACTAGAAACTCGATAAAGACCTTTTTGGAAGAATTTAAAATTGACCGATGGAATTTATTGTTTATACCAATACCGAATGGGATGGCCCCCCTAGAGCGAGACACCAATTATCTTATGCTTTGGCTAAAAGATTTAAAGTGACTTTTGTGGCAGCCAACACCATAGGGCTTCCGGGCTTAAAAAGAGAAAAAGTTAAGGACAATTTTGAATTGCTTACACCTTCTTTTCCTTCTAGTTTTAG
>NZ_CAXBOC010000377.1:0-5871 GCF_963976465.1 uncultured Cyclobacterium sp.
TCCTATAGCTCGGCAGATTATACCGGAATTTTATATCCTTTACAGGGCTTTACTAAAACCAGAGAACTATCATTTGAAGAAGTACCTTTCCTATTGGAGTCAGGTGATAAAGGGACTTTAAAGACTTTAAAGAAGCTTTGCAAAAGCCTTAAATCTCCTGCTTATGAAATCCGATCCAAAGAACGAAAATCAATCCATGTAGCCGCAGTTTTCGCTGCCAACTTCACCAACCATATGGTCTATTTGGCAGAGTCCATTATGAAACGGCAAGGCTTGGATTTTGATATTTTAAAACCGCTAATAATTGAGCAAATGAATAAAACACTCCAATTAGGTGCAGCTGATGCTCAAACAGGACCGGCCATAAGAGACGATATTGATACGCTGGAAAATCACCATGATTTCTTGGCCTATAATGAACAGCTCGCAGAGATTTACCGAAGTATCTCTCAGAGCATTATGGACAGGGAAGAACTTTAAACACTGTCTACCAATCCATTGCACCCAAGAATATCCCATATAAATTTTGACCAAATTACCTTGTTTGATTGTAATCTCATTAGTTTTGTAACATGAAAAATCCAAAGGCGTCACCTGTATTTACTTTTGGGGGGTTTATCAAGATTATCCGTCTGGAAAACCTGCTTATGGTTGCCTTTGCACAGTTTATGACTGCCTTCTTTTTGGTGGGCACAACCAAAGCCGGAACACCTGTTTTGGACGATTATCACCTCTATATGCTAATTATATCCACTGTAATTCTTACGGCATCGGGTTATATGATCAATGATTATTATGATGTTAAAATTGATTATGTAAACAGGCCTAAAGCGGTTGTTATCGGCAAGGGCATGAAAAGGAGAATGGTAATGATTCTTCATACCGTAATGAATTTTATAGGTATATTGATCGGTACAGTGGTCCACCCTAAAATTGGAGCGATTACCTTTGTGGCCGCATTTTTATTATGGCTCTACAGTAACACACTCAAACGCCTGCCCTTCATTGGTAACTTGACAGTAGCTTCTTTAACAGGACTTGCCATTTGGATCGTTGGCATTTATTATCAAAAATCTGAATTATTAATCCTCACCTATGCATTATTCGCGTTTTTCATTAACTTAATGCGGGAGATTCTAAAGGACATTGAGGATCGAAATGGAGATAGGAAGCATGGGTGTAAGACCTTGCCCATTGTCTTGGGATTTAGGAAAACCAAAACAATAATATTCGTAATTGCTTTCTTTTTTGTAGCCTCTATTTTATTTGTCACATTCAAGATTAATGAACCGCAACTCTTTCTTTATTTCGGTGCCTTAAGTTTACTGTTCATCTTCTTTATGGTGAAAATTTATAAGGCAGATCGAAAATCTCATTTTACTGAATTAAGTACCATTTCAAAAATACTTATGCTCACAGGAATACTAAGCATGGGGTTTCTATAGTCACTAATTAAATACATATTAACCATGAAAAACAACCTTCTTATTCTATTTCTAATCACTGTACCTTTTCTCTTTACTTCTTGTTCCGGAAAGAAAGAACAATCCAATACAGAGCCCGAGGCCATTATCGAAGACAAATCAAAACTTTTCCCTGACGAAATCACAAAATTCACACCCTTACCGGATAACCCTATTTTCACAGCTGCAAATGAAGATGACTGGGATAGTGGGATTAGAGAAAGGGGGTTCATTATGAAAGAAGAAGATGGTTATCATATGTGGTACACCGGCTTTGATAAATCTTATAAAAACAAAATGCTCAAATTAGGCTATGCATTCTCAGAAGACGGCATTGAATGGACACGTTATAAAGACAATCCCATTTTTAGTGAAAGTTGGGTGGAAGACATGATGGTGTGGAAAGAGGATGGCATTTATTATATGTTTGCAGAAGGTAAAGGAGACATTGCCAAAATGCTAACCTCTACAGACCGGATCCACTGGGAAAACCAAGGTGACATTGATATAAGAAAGGTAGATGGAAATCCTATAAGTGACGGCCCCTACGGAACACCTACAGTATGGGTAGAAGATGGAGTATGGTATCTTTTTTACGAACGAGGAGATTTGGGTATTTGGCTGGCCACCTCTAAGGACAGAAAGGTGTGGACAAATGTTCAGGATGACCCAATCATTAAAATCGGTCCCGAAGCTTATGACAAGTATGGGGTAGCTGTAAATAAAGTAATCAAATATCAAGGCAACTATTACGCTTATTACCATGCCACATCATTGGAGGACTGGAGTGATTGGACCATGAATATGGCAGTTTCTCCGGACTTGAAGACTTGGACAAAATACTCAGAAAACCCGATCATGGGTGACAATAAATCCAGTGGCTTTCCTGTATATGATGGAGAAAAATTCAGGTTTTACACCATGCATCCTGAGGTAGTCATCCATTACCCTAGCAAATAACATTGATTTAAGTTCAGAATTAAGGAATAGAGATTGAACATTACTTTGTAATATTACAAAAAGGAATAAAACTATTGAACATTGAAAAACATTGCCATTCTCGCTTCCGGTAGCGGTTCAAATGCAGAGAAAATCATCAATCATTTTCAGGGCTCTACCAAAGCTCGCATTTCATTAATTGCCTCCAACAAGAAGGCAGCCTATGTGCTTGAAAGAGCGAAAAAGCATGGTGTACCCACACATACTTTCACCAAAGCGGAATTGGAAAGCGGTAAACTTACCGAAATCCTTATCAATCAACACATTGACTTTGTTGTACTTGCGGGCTTTCTGTTACAAATTCCCAAAGGTTTAATCAAAGCTTTCCCCAATCAAATTGTAAATATTCACCCTGCCTTATTGCCTAAATATGGAGGAAAAGGTATGTATGGAGACAATGTTCATAAGGCTGTAAAAGCTGCCGAAGAAAAAGAAACAGGGATTACGATTCACCTTGTCAATGAAAACTATGATGAGGGGAAAATTATCTTTCAAACGGCAGTAAAAATAGACAAAATAGATACCCCGGACCAAATTGCTGAAAAAGTCCATATTTTGGAACATAAATACTATCCAAAAATCATTGAAAGTCTGATTTAATGCCTTGATTTTCCTAACTTTGTCACTTCATAAAGTTAAGTTCAAAAGTAAACACCAAACAATCCCCTTTTCTATCGATTTATTTAAAAATATAAATTTAGAGATAGAACTGAATATAAAAAATTACTATAGTAATGGCTGAAAAAAAAATACAATCTGCGCTTATCTCGGTATATTATAAGGACAACCTGGAACCGATCATTGAACAGTTAAAAAACCAGGGGGTAACCATCTATTCAACCGGTGGAACTCAAAAATTTATCGAAGACCAAGGTGCTGATGTTATCCCTGTTGAGGAGTTGACGGGCTACCCTTCCATATTTGGAGGCAGAGTAAAAACACTTCATCCTAAAGTTTTTGGAGGCATATTGCATAGAAGAGACAATGAAGGAGATATAGGGCAGGCCGAAGAATATGGTATTCCGGCTATTGACTTAGTAATAGTAGATCTTTACCCATTTGAAGAGACCGTAGCCTCAGGTGCATCTGAGGAAGACATCATTGAAAAGATAGACATTGGAGGCATAGCCTTAATCAGGGCAGCGGCCAAAAACTTCAAAGACGTAACCATCATAGCTTCCAAGGCCCAATATGGGGAGTTGGAAGAAAAACTAAAAAATCAAGATGGTGCACTTTCATTGGCAGACCGTAAGTATTTTGCTGCGCAGGCTTTTAAAGTTTCTTCCAACTATGACACGCATATATTTAACTATTTTAATCAGGAGGGAAATATTCCTGCATTAAAAATCAGTGAAGAATCTGCCAAAGATTTAAGGTATGGAGAAAATCCACATCAAGAAGCACGTTTCTATGGAGACATCAATGCATTATTTGACCAGTTAAATGGCAAAGAATTGTCCTTTAATAATTTGGTGGATGTGGATGCTGCTGTTTCCCTAATTGCTGAATTTCAAGACGAGACTGCTTTTGCCATCCTTAAGCATACCAATGCCTGTGGTGTTGCGCTAGGAGAAAGTGTAAAAGAAGCCTATAACAAAGCCTTTGCTGCCGACACGATTTCGGCCTTTGGTGGAGTGCTGATCACCAATAAAACGGTGGACTTACCAGCGGCTGAAGCCATGCACGGATTGTTTTTTGAAGTATTAATTGCTCCTGATTTTGACCAAGATGCTTTGGATTTGCTTAAAGGGAAGAAAAACAGAATCCTATTGAAGCAAAAAATGAATATCGCAGGGACAAAGCAAGTTAAAACATTATTGAATGGATTTGTGGAGCAGGACAAGGATCTGAAAACAGAATCCAAAGATCAATTTAAGGTCGTGACCAAGCTTTCTCCTACAGAGGCTGAAAAGGACGCTTTGGTATTTGCTTTAAAGATCTGTAAACATACCAAATCAAACACCATTATTCTAAGTAATCATGACCAGCTATTTTCTAGTGGTGTAGGCCAAACCAGTAGAGTAGATGCCTTGAAACAAGCCATAGAAAAAGCCAAAGCTTTTGGTTTTGACCTCAAAGGAGCGGTAATGGCTTCTGATGCATTTTTCCCTTTTCCGGATTGTGTAGAAATCGCAGGAAATGAAGGGATCTCAGCCGTAGTACAGCCAGGAGGTTCTATCAAAGATAAGGACAGCATTGCATATTGTGATGCCCACGGGATGAGCATGGTGATGACAGGTGTCAGACATTTTAAACATTAATTGAGACGAATACGCTTGACTTGGGAAGTCAAGCGTATTATTTATTGGATTCAACTGGAAAATACAGTTTCTCAGTGTTTTTCCTTTTACATTGCCGGTATATTAGGTCCGGTCAATACCGAAGAAAAAACGAATTTAAAATAAGGCTTGAAAGCTCCTGAAATTAGCCTATATTAAGGCTGAGGGATGAAAGGAATCTGGAGGAGTAAGAAATGGCAGTATTCCCAGTTAATCATAGCATAACTATTGCTTATAATTCGTGATAAACCTGATCCTAACACCTCGCCGGAACCTGGAACTTAAGCCAGCTTCGGATATTTATTCGGATTTAATTGCGTTAAATTTAAAGTAACAATAATCATTTAATTTAGAACAGATCAAAATGGGATTATTCGACTTTTTCTCAAGTGACATCGCCATTGACTTAGGAACAGCCAATACGCTGATCATACATAAAGAAAAAATTATTGTGGATGAACCATCCATAATCGCTATAGATAAAACCACCAATAAAGTATTGGCGGTAGGTCGGGAGGCCATGAACATGCATGAAAAAACCCATGAAAACATCAAGACAATCCGTCCATTAAAAGACGGAGTGATCGCAGATTTTTATGCGGCGGAGCAAATGATACGGGGTTTAATTAAAATGATTCCGGGCCATAACAAGGGCATGTTCCCCCAGTCTCACAGGATGGTCATCTGTATTCCTTCCGGCATCACGGAGGTAGAAAAACGAGCCGTAAGGGATTCGGCAGAACATGCAGGTGGTAAGGAGGTTTATATGGTTTATGAACCTATAGCTGCTGCTATAGGTATCGGGATTGACATAGAAAAACCTATGGGATCCATGATCGTAGACATTGGTGGAGGTACAACTGAAATTGCCCTAATTGCACTTTCAGGGATAGTTGCAGACCAATCCATAAGGGTTGCAGGTGACACCTTTACAAAAGATATTCTAGATTATATGAGAAGGCAGCACAACCTGCTTATTGGAGAGAGATCTGCAGAAAAAGTGAAGATTGCGATTGGCTCGGCCTTAACTGAGCTTGATGATCCGCCGGAAGATTATGAAATCAGAGGTAGGGATTTGATGACAGGTATTCCAAAAGTGATTAAAGTTTCGTATTCTGAGATTGCTTTTG
>NZ_CAXBOC010000378.1:0-5866 GCF_963976465.1 uncultured Cyclobacterium sp.
AATCTTCATGATGACCGAGGCAACGACGCCGACCGGAATGCTGATGACCACAAGGTGCAGGATAAAGGTGACCGTGTAATGATCCTTGAGGATACTAACGGCGATGGCAAAGCAGATACTTCAAAGGTTTTTGTTCAAGACACCTTGCTAAGAAGCCCTTTGGGTATAGCGGTGCTTGGCAATCAAGTAGTGGTTTCTTGCTCTCCAAATGTTATCATCTATACAGACGAAGATGGGGACGATCTTCCTGATAGCAAAGAGGTCTTTTTAACAGGATTTGGTGGAAAAGACCATGACCATGGGCTACATGCAGGGCAGCTTGGCCCGGATGGGAAGTGGTACTTTATAACCGGGAATGCAGGACCACATCAGGTAGAAGGAAAAGATGGTTGGACCCTTCGATCGGGAAGTGTTTACAATGAATATACCCCTTACAGTACAGAGAATATACCCTCCCAGATAAGTGACGACGGCGAAATATACAATGGGGGGTTGATTATCAGAATCAACCCTGATGGAACCGGTATGGAGGTAGTGTCACACAATTTTAGAAATGCTTTTGAAGTGGCCGTAGATTCTTATGGCAATATGTGGCAAAGTGACAATGATGATCAAACAGCCTCTTGTAGGACCACCTGGTTGATGGAGGGCAGTGATGCCGGCTATTTTAGTGAAAAAGGAGATCGAACTTGGCAGGCGGACAGAAGGCCAGGGCAAAGCATAGCCGAAGCACATTGGCATCAACATGATCCCGGCGTATTGCCTGTAGGGGATGTTTATGGAGCAGGATCACCCACAGGAATGGTGCGAATAGAGGGAGACGAATTAGGGGCGCAATTCAGAGGTCTTTTGCTAAGTGCTGATGCCGGAAGAAATATAGTGTTTGGTTATGCTCCCGAGGTAGAAGGAGCAGGGTATCCCCTTCATAATCGGCAGGCATTTATTTCTTCTGTAGATCGGGACAATACCGGTTATATTTGGCATCAGGTGGAGGAAGATACCCGGAAATGGTTCAGACCAAGTGATGTAACGATTGGGACGGATGGTGCGCTATTTATTGCAGACTGGTATGATCCTATCGTTGGAGGTCACCAGATGAGAGATAAGATTGGAGAAGGTAAGATTTACCGCATTGTTCCAAAAGATGAAAATTTAACACTTCCAAAAATTGATTATTCTACTACTGAAGGTCAATTGGCAGCCTTAAAAAATCCTGCGGTACATGTGCGTGCTTTTGCCATGCAAAAGTTAAAAGATCAGGGGGCCGCAGTTTTGCCTGAGCTTCAAAAGGTGGTTCAAAATGAGGACAATCCCTTTTTTAGGGCCAGAGCGATCTGGACCCTGGCAGACATGGGAGCAGAAGGAATCCATTTGATTTTGCCTTTATTGGAAGATGCTAATCAGGAAATCGTTTTGACCACCCTCAGGGCTTTGTCAGCCTATGCTCCGGAGCGATTGCTCGACGAAGCGTTGGGGATTGCAAAAGAAAGTTCGCCATTGATTAAAAGAGGACTGGCCTTATTGCTAAGGGATGAGGACTGGGATAAAACTTCAGAAATCTATGGAGAAATAATCGAAGCTTACGATGGAGAAGACCCCTGGTACATAAATGCATTGGGGATAGGGATGAAAGACCATGCGGAAGCCTATTACTTGACCAATATCGCTACAATGGACCCCGAAAAATGGTCTCCTCAAATTGTCTCCCTGGTTTGGGAATGGCACCCAAAAGTAGCAGTTTCTGCCTTGAAGGCCAGGTTGGAGAATGAGGACTTAGCAATAGAAGCGCGAGACCTGGCTTTGGAAACACTGGCTTTTATTTTTGAGAAAGAGGCAGTTGAGGCTGTAAAGAAAGCTGCTGAAAAGGAGGGAATACTTGGAGAAAAAGCCCAATGGTGGCTTCAATTCAGGAAATACAATGAGTGGAGCGCTTTTCTGCAAGATTGGGAGGCCCCAATTGTCCTACCAGATGCTCAGCCCGATTTATTGGCATTAAAAGCACAACTGAAAGACAGTTTAACGAACCAAGAACAAAAGCAGCTTGCCTTAGCTCAATTGGTGGAAAACCCTTCGGGCAGACTCCATTTGGCTTTGATGGGTGCAGAAGATATATTAAAAGATTCCAATTTAGATTTTTCAGCCGTAACTAAAGGGGAAAAAAGGCCCTCCGTACTTAAGGTGTTGAGGCATTATTTTGGTAGCGAAAAAGCAATAGATGAAGAAGAAGTTCTATCGCTCAGCAAAGACCCAATAGCCGGAAAAGTGAAAGCCATTCAGAATTGTGCTACCTGTCATAAAATAGCCGGGTCAGGAAATGAAATTGGGCCCGACTTGAGTCAAATCGGGCAAAAAATGGATTACCCAACCTTGGTCAATGCCATTGTTCAACCCGATGCAGCCATAGGCTTCGGTTCAGAAGCATATTTAATTGCACTAAAAAATGGTGCCGTACTTTTAGGTTTATTACAAGCAGCAGGGCCGGTGGTTACGGTGCTGGATTTTCAAGGAAAACGGCATGTTTTACCTGCAGAAGAAGTGCTGAACAGAAAACAACTTCCTATAAGTCTGATGCCGGGGCCCGCGGAAATGGACCTTAAGGCCCAAGATATCGCAGATATTGCTGCTTTCCTGATACAAAGCCATACCAGTAACTGAAAAACCTTGTAGAGTATAGGTTTTTGCTTAATTTTGCGCCTATGGCAAAATCAGAACAAAAGCAGGAAAGTGGTCTGCTAAAAGATATCATTGCCCATGCCAAAGAGTATGGGTTTGTTTACCCTTCATCTGAAATTTATGATGGGCTTCAGGCAGTATATGATTACGGGCCTTATGGGGTGGAATTAAAGAACAATCTTAAAAGATTATGGTGGGAATCCATGACCCGTCTAAATGGTAACATTGTAGGCTTGGATGCAGCGATATTTATGCATCCTACCACTTGGAAAGCTTCCGGCCATGTGGATAGTTTCAATGATCCAATGGTGGACAATAAGGACAGCAAAAAACGTTATCGGGCAGATGTACTGATAGAAGAAAAAGCTGCCGGTTATGAGAATGAAGGCAATCAAGAGAAAGCGGATAGCCTTTTGGCTACCATGGGGCGTTTGTTGGAAGCAGAAGATTTTACTGCCCTTCGCGAATTTTTAATTGAAGAGGATATCAAATGCCCGGTAAGTGGTACAACTAACTGGACAGAAATAAGACAGTTTAACCTGATGTTTTCAACCCAGGTGGGTTCTGTTTCCGAAGATTCAAGCACCATTTATCTAAGACCGGAAACGGCTCAGGGGATATTTGTAAACTTCTTAAATGTGCAGAAAACGGCCAGAATGAAAGTCCCTTTTGGTATAGCACAGATAGGTAAGGCCTTCAGGAATGAGATTGTTGCCAGACAATTTATTTTCAGAATGCGGGAATTTGAGCAAATGGAGATGCAATTCTTTGTTCGTCCCGGTACCGAACTGGAATGGTACAAGCATTGGGCGGATACACGTATGAGCTGGCACAAGGCTTTGGGTATTCCTGAAGAAAAACTAAGAAGACATGACCATGAGAAGCTGGCACATTATGCCAATGCTGCTTTGGATATAGAATACAAATTTCCTTTTGGATTCAAAGAAGTGGAGGGGATTCACTCCCGTACTGATTTTGATTTGAAAGCACACCAGGAATTCAGCAAAAAGAAGCAACAGTATTTTGATCCGGAGGTGAATAAAAATTACATTCCTTATGTAGTAGAAACTTCTATCGGAGCAGACAGATTGTTTTTGATGACCCTTTGTAATGCCTTTACGACGCAAGAAGTGGAAGGAAAATCCAGGTCTTATTTGGCCTTGCATCCTGCCTTGGCTCCCGTGAAAGCGGCCATTTTGCCATTGACCAAGAAAGATGGCTTACCTGACAAAGGCAAAGCGATTTTTGATCAATTGAAATATGATTTTAATATCATCTACGAAGAAGCCGGGTCAATAGGAAAACGCTATACAAGGCAGGACTTGATAGGTACTCCATTTTGTATTGCCGTAGATCACCAGACCTTGGAAGATGATACCGTAACCATACGTCACAGAGATACTACTGAACAGGAGCGTGTGCCAATTGCTGAATTGCATGGCAGGTTGGCTGCTGCTTGTAGCTTCAGAAATGTTTTCGAGAAAATATAAATTTCAATTTTCATAAGTATAAAAAGACCGGCCGAACAGCCGGTCTTTTTTGTTGGGGACTCCCATTCGGATTGGCTGTTTTATAAAAAATGGGTTAACCGGTTCCTGAGCGGAGCCGAAGGAGTAGGTATGATGAACCCGTTACCCTATGGCTTCGACTCCGCTCAGCCGCCGGGAGGAAAGGAACTCATTTACCAGACCATTCACGTTTCCGCAACTCCCCCTTGACTAGAGGCAGTGCCTGTCCCGACATAGTCGGGAGGGATTATGGAAAAGTTGTTGTTTTTCAAACTGGAATTTTAAAATATTTAGAAAAAATCCCCCTGAGTCCCCTTTTTATAAGGGGGAGTTCGTAGTCATTAAGATTTTCCGTTGTATTTCTGAATTTAAATTTAGTCAACCCATTTCAATTGAATGCCGGCCATATAACCGCCGGTTAAAAATAAACCGAAAAAATTGAACGTATTTTAAATGGATCTTGTAATACCTATACAATAATAAAAGATAAAAATATCCTTTATTATTCAGGTGAATTTGAGTACCTTAAAAAGGTATTGATAAATAATTGGAGTTTGAATTTAAAGTACAGATAATATGGAAGTTGCATCATTTAGTGAAGCTTTACAATTTGGAGATAAGATCAGTACCAAAGTAATTTTGGAATCTCCATTCTCCAAAGAAATACGCATCCTATTGAAGGAAGGCCAGGTAATGAAAGAGCATAAGACCAAGTTCCCGATAGTTGTTCAGGTTCTGGAGGGAGAGATTGACTTTGGGGCTGAAGGAGAGGTACACAATTTTAAAAGTGGAGGTATTGTGGCACTTGGAGGTAATATTCCACATGACCTGACCGCTATAAAAGACAGTGTGGTTCGCTTAAGTCTTTCAAAATCCGATCAAGCGGAACGTGTAGAGAATGTTGTAAAGGAATCAAATAAATAAAGTCTGATGAAACCAATTGAAAACCGCAAAGACATCAATGTGCTGGTAAACGCATTCTATGCAAAAATTAGAAAAGACGAAGTTTTGGGTCCCATTTTCAATGGACACATTGAGGAGGAAAGGTGGCCGGAACACTTGGAGAAACTTACTGATTTCTGGGAAACGAATCTTTTTGGAGTGATTAAGTTCAAGGGCAACCCTACGCTCAAACATATCAATGTAGACAAGAATTTAAACCATTCGGTAGAGCAAAAGCATTTTGGTATTTGGTTACAACTTTGGTTTGAAACTATAGATGAATTATTTGAGGGGGAATTGGCAAATAAAGCCAAAGAGTCCGCCAGAAGGATGGCCCATTTTCAGTTTATGGCCATGTGGAACAGAAGGCCTGTAGATGCCAAATAGGGTTAAATGAGAGATTATTTACCTACTATTTCAAGCTGAAATTTTAAAATATTTGCGTTAAAAATCCCTCCCGACTATGTCGGGACAGGCTCTTCGTCCCCTTTTGAAAGGGGGATTTCGACTTTTAGGACTGACGAAAGAGTACCTTGTTTTGCATTTCCTCATCCCTTAAAATTCCAACAATTCAGCAGTCAATTCACGTTTCCGCAACTCCCCCTTTTAAAGGGGGATTCCGATTTTTTAGGATTGACGAATGCGTTTCTGATTCTAAATTGAGTCAGCCCGTTTCAAGTGAATACCTGCCATATAACCGGTTCCTGAGCGGAGCCGAAGGAGTAGGTATAACGGACACGTTG
>NZ_CAXBOC010000379.1:0-5857 GCF_963976465.1 uncultured Cyclobacterium sp.
AGATAGCAAAGCAAAATAAAATCACCCTATTGGCAGGTCTTTTTGAGAGGAGTAAAGATGGAGAGATTTATAAATCATATGTATGCGTAGATGAAAATGGTTTGCAAGCCAACTATCACAAACTGCACCCATTTATTAATCCTCACATTAAACCAGGCTCAAACTATTGCGTGTTTGATTACAAAGGGTGGAAATGTGGTATTCTGATTTGCTATGACAACAATATAATTGAAAATGTAAGGGCAACCTGCTTGTTAGGTGCCGAAATAATTTTTATGCCACATGTTACCATGTGCACTCCTTCCACTCGGCCAGGAGCCGGATTTGTGGATCCTAAACTTTGGGAGAACAGAAAGAACGACCCTACTTCTTTGCGAATTGAATTTGATGGCATGAAGGGTAGACAATGGTTAATGAAGTGGTTGCCTGCAAGAGCGTATGACAACGGGATATACGTGGTTTTTTCTAACCCAATTGGGATGGATGATGACCAGTTAAAAAATGGTT
The DNA here is from genome assembly GCF_963976465.1 of uncultured Cyclobacterium sp. Classification (NCBI taxonomy): domain Bacteria; kingdom Pseudomonadati; phylum Bacteroidota; class Cytophagia; order Cytophagales; family Cyclobacteriaceae; genus Cyclobacterium; species uncultured Cyclobacterium sp. The sequence continues at coordinate 508 of NZ_CAXBOC010000379.1, forward strand.
GCTCGATGATAATAGACCCCTACGGTGATATTATTGCTGAGTGTAGAAAACTCAACAATGAGTTTGTAATAGCAGATGTAACCCAAGAAAAGCTAAAACTTGCGGGAGGATATCGTTATAGAAATGCCCGAAGACCGGGATTATATGGTTCAATTATTGGCCAAACACACGATGCCAGTCAAAAGGTGTCATGGCTGGACAAATAAAGAATAAAATGGTAAGTCAAATACCTGAATGCTTTTACAGAGTAAGCGTAAAAGCCTTAATTCGCGATAAAAAAAATCGTTTTTTGTTGGTGAGAGAAGACAATGGCTTTTGGGAATTGCCCGGAGGTGGATTGGATTTTGGGGAATCTCCAATAGAAGGTCTGAAAAGAGAAATATGGGAGGAAATGAAATTAAGTACCAGCTATATTTCTACCCAACCCTTGTACTTTTTTACTATAAAAAACCACAACAATATTTTTATAGCCAATGCCATGTATGAAGTGCAGCTGGAAAGTTTAGCATTTCAACCAACTTCTGAGTGTATGGAAATTAGGTTTTTTTCTCCCTTGGAGGTATATAAGGAATTGAAAGTATTCCCCAATGTATTGGCTTTTGCTAAAATATTCGAAAAAGAACCTTTAGACTCATCGCCCAAGGTTTAGCAGAAAAATTAAAAGTGAAGGATGTGTCGGGGCTCGAAATAAAATTGAGCTTTGATAAGCCCAAATTTTATTACCACCTGATCAATTTTGCTAAAAATAAGTAGCACAATGAAGGCCTTGGTGCTTTTATTGAAATGAATATTTACCTACAAACTTCATTTTTACATCTTGGCAATTAGATGCGGATGGTCTTAATAATCATTGTTTACGTAAACATCTTCATTTTTGGATTATTTATAGTATTTTGCATGGTAAAAATGCCCAGGAACCTATTTTACTAAATTTTGAATTTCCGAGTGTGAATTTCAGCTCAGCATTAAAAAAGAAAAAATGAATAATAGTCCAAACAGAAGAAGCTTTTTCAAAAAATCATTGGTCCTGGCCGGCGCATTTTCATCGGGTAGTCTCTTTAATCAATTGCATGCAAAGGATTTTGAAGAGAAAGCCAATATTTATAAAGATTTAAGTCCGGAAGAAATGGCAAGCAACGAGGATTATTGGTCTTTAATTCAACAGGCCTATCCGGCAAGCTCTTCTCCGGTGTTGAACCTTAACAATGGAGGTGTTTCTCCTAGTCCTAAATTGGTGCTGGACGCCGTAGACCGATATGATAAAATGACTAATATGGCGCCTTCTTATTATATGTGGAGGATTTTGGATCAAGGGAGAGAGCCACTGAGACAAAAATTAGCAGATCTTGGGGGCTGTGATCCCGAGGAAATCGGTATCAATAGAAATGCGACAGAAGCACTCAATTCGGTGATTCATGGTTTAGATTTAAATAAAGGAGATGAGGTAATTGGTAGTATTCAGGATTACCCCAATATGATGAATGCCTGGAAGCAAAGAGCCATGAGAGAGGGGATTGTTTACAAACAATTGTCATTTGATTTCCCAATTGAGGATGATGAATTAATCGTCGATAGGTATAGAAAGGCAATTTCTCCTAATACCAAAATCATACATGTAACACATGTAATCAATTGGGTAGGGCAGATCATGCCGGTGAAAAAGATTTGCCAAATGGCCCATGAAAGGGGTATTGAAGTGGTTGTTGATGGTGCTCATTCTTTTGGACTATTAGATTTTGATATACCTGACTTAGGTGCGGATTATTTTGGTACCAGTCTTCATAAGTACCTTTCTGCGCCTATAGGTACAGGCATGATGTGGATTAAGAAAGAGCATATTTCTAAGGTATGGCCGTTATTCTGTGATCAAGATCCTACGAGAGGAGATATCAGGAAATTTGAATCGCTCGGTACCCGCAGTTTCCCTTTGGAGCAGGGGATAGGGGAAGCTATTAATTTCCATAACGCAATAGGGAGAAAAAGGAAAGAAGCACGTGCCAGGTACTTAAAGAATTATTGGGCTGAAAAAGCAATTAAAATCCCGGGCGTGAAGCTGCATACTTCGTTGAAGGCTGACTACAGCTGTGTGATCGCCGGGGTGTCCATTGGTGGTATGACAACTAGGGAACTTGAAAGTACACTTTTGAAAAAGTATAAAATCCACACTTCACCTGTCAGTTATGAAAATATAGATGTTGTCCGTGTTTCGCCACACGTATACACCAAACCTAGTGATTTGGATAGGTTGGTGAAAGCTTTAGAGGAATTGGCAAGCAAATAAAAAGTTATATAATTCATGTTAACAAAGCCGTTGGTTCGGGCCTAATAGGTTTGGCAGTGGCTTTTTTTGCCAAAAAGGCCAAGGTATATCTGTAAAAAAAACAATTTAATCTGCATGCAATCAATTGTCTATTTCAGGTGAAATCAAAGAAGTAGGTCCTTTGAATAGGTAGGTAACCATAGGTCTGATGCCATGGTACATCCTTGTTCCTGTTTTTGATTTATTAAATTGCGTTTTTAAAAAAAAAATAAAGTTATTGAATTAGGTTGTATATTGTCAAACACTTGATTAAAGATTTGTATAGCTATTTTTTCATCCTTTTTCTTATCTTTAAGGAATTACGTTTTTTTTATATAAGTACACCTGCAACGCAGGGATTATTTAATGGAGAACCAGGATTGTAGAAATTGAATGGGTATTTTAAGTAATATGTTTTATTTGAAGGGTTTATTTTTTTGCTTTATTAGTTTAGCTTCATTCCAATCTTTTGCCGGCGATTTAGAAACCATAGATTCCTTACTTAAAGCATCTGTAGCGGTCCAATACGATCACAAAGACAAAGCCATTTCATACGTAAATCAAGCGAAAGAACTAGCTGGAAATATCGATGACCCCAAGTTAAGTGCAAGGATTAATAATCAAGAGGGTACAGTTTATTATATATCAGGAGAGTATGAGCTTGCGTTAAGGCGATTTGTATTGGCTTATGAATATGCTGTACAAGCTGAGGCTGTAATTGAAAAAGAAATGGCCTTAAATGGAAGAGGACTTGTGCTAATGGTGGAAGGAGAGTATGAGGTGGCAAAAGGGATATTTGAGGAATGTATAGCCATTAATCATTCATTGAATGACAGCGTCAGATTAGCCAAAAATCATTTCAATTTAGGAATACTACAAAATGAATTGGGTGACCTTGAATTATCCATGAATCACCTGAAAACTGCAAGTGATTTCTTGACTAACTTTCCTAATAAGCACTTAAACCTTATGGTAAATAACCGAACAGCCAAGGTCTACCATGAAATGGGTGCCTTGGAAAAGGCTTCGGAGAAATACATTGATGTACTTCAAGATAGTCTAACCCTCTCAAATTGGGAGAAAACCTTTGCATTGACAGGTTTAGCTCAAATAAAGCTTGAAAATGGATCCATAGAAGAAGCCTTGGATTTAGGTGAAGCTGCTTATGGTACGGCTGTAATTCACGGCGCTCATTGGGATTTACAAAACATTACTCAATTACTTAGTGAAATATATAAAAAACAGAAAGAATTTGACAAGGCTTACCATTTTTTGTCCTTGAGTAAGTCTTATGGAGACAGCCTTTATAATGAAGAGAAAAGCAGGCAGATAGCCAGGTTACAATTGAAATTAACTCAAGCAGAAAATGAGAATTTAAAAGTAGAAAGTGAAAAAGACCAGGCTTTGCTTAAGCAAAGGAATAGGCTTTTAATTTTTTTAAGCCTTTTAGTGCTTTTATCAGGTTTTGCCGTTTACTTTTTTCGTAAAAGTGTGAGGCTAAAAGAGTGCTTTAATGCTTCTCTTCAGAAGAAAAACAATGCAATTGAAAAACAAAAACATCACATACATGAGCAAAATAAGAGTTTACTTGAAATGAATCTGGCCAAAACCAAACTTTTGGGCATTATTTCTCATGACCTAAGGTCTCCCATAAACTCCATTAAGCAATTGTTGGAAATGAAAGGGAAGGGGTATTTCAGTGAAGAGGATGAGAATGAAGCTTATGAGCTGTTGGCTGTTCAAATTAAAAACACCGAAATAATGCTCAACGAACTCTTGCAATGGGCAAACAGGCAAATGGATGGGGTGAAACCTAACCCTACCACAGTAAATCTGTCCCAAACCGTAACTGAGGTATTGCTTGGTTATAGTTTTCAGATTAAAACGAAGCTTTTAAAACACGATCATCAAATCGTAAAGAATACTGACATCATAATTGATAAGATGCAGTTAAAAATTATTTTTCAAAACTTAATTGGTAATGCCATTAAGTTCACTCCTGAGCGTGGGGAGATTAAAATCTATTATGAATTGAATGAAAACTTTGTCATAGGTCATATTGAAGATTCGGGTGTGGGTATAGATCCTAAATACCATGAGTTGATCAATGGTAAGGGGTATTCAAGAATTCCTTCGGCGAGGGGGACTGCCAATGAAAAAGGAACGGGTTTGGGCATTTTACTCGTAAAGCAATTTATAGACCTCAATGGAGGTAAATTTAAAATGAAAAATAGAGAAGGAGGTGGTACCCATTTTATTTTGTTTTTCAAACGGGATTAAGCTTAGCTCCTATGCCTCGCCTCTTTAAGGGAAAAAGCTAATAGGAGCTAAGAATAAACCCTTTATCTAAAAGGATAAACAAAACTGCCAAACCTATCGAAAATTGCTCGGTCTAACTCTTCTTGGTGCTCAGGGGCAGCTATTTTTTTTAACTCATGAGCCCTTTGAGAAAGGTTTTTTCCATACAAATAGGCTGTTCCATATTCTGTTACCACATAGTGGACATGTGCTCTGGTAGTTACTACTCCTGCACCTTGCTTTAAAAATGGCGTTATTTTGGATTGACCTTTATTGGTGGTAGCGCGCAAGGCCATTATTGGTTTACCATCATCTGACAATGCCGCTCCCCTAATGAAATCCATTTGACCACCTACTCCGGAATAATGATAACTCCCAATAGAGTCTGCGCAAACCTGTCCAGTGAGGTCTATCTCTACACATGAATTGATGGAAATTACTTTTGGATTTCTCCTTATTATGGCTGTATCATTTACATAGGCGGCCTCATGAAAAGAAAATGCCGGATTATCATTGATGCTTTCATAAAGCTTTTGGGTTCCTATTACGAAAGAGGAAACAATTTTTCCGGGATGTTTTACCTTGTATTTGTTCGTTATGGCTCCTGAATTAAAAAGATCTATTACCCCGTCAGAGAACATTTCCGTATGAATACCTAGGTCTTTGTGGTTTGTAAGGGATTTTAATACGGCATCTGGAATCCCCCCTATTCCCAATTGAAGCGTGGAGCGATCATCTATCATTTCCGCAATA
>NZ_CAXBOC010000380.1:0-5849 GCF_963976465.1 uncultured Cyclobacterium sp.
AACTTTATATGTGGGTGATGTGATTGATTTGGATCTGGAATTCTTCCCTTCCAACACAAGCAATAAAACAGTAGCTTTTACTGCTAGTGATGCGGTTAGTATTGATCACTCAAGTGGCGTTTTGACCGCATTATCACCTGGGGAAATCGTTGTTACCGCGACCAGTTTAAGCAATGGGGATATTTCAGCTCAATGCATGATCACAGTATTGGATACAGCAACTCAAGTAAGTCCTTCAGTAAATGCACTTATTTTAGTCAATGCTGATACTGATGAAGACATTGGCGAAATTAAGGAGGGAGATGTTTTTTACTTAGAAAATATAGGGACAGCTAATCTAAATATCAGGGCAGATGTTAGTCAAAATACTGAAAGCGTAATTTTTGGTTATCAAGCAAACCCATCTTATAAACTGGTTAATTCACCTCTGTATACCATAGGAGGGATTAGTGGAGATGATTATGAAGCATGGAACCCTGATTTAGGAAACAACACTATAGTTGCAACAGCCTATGCTGGAGACAATGGCAGCAATGTTTCCGGAGAAGCTTTAAGTATAAACTTTACAATTTTACAGGAGGACGATCCGATAGATGAAAATGAATTTGCCCCTGTTGTAAGAATTAATAGTGGAGGTCCAACGGTTATCTATGGAGATTCCCTATACATGGCTGATGAATTTTTTGAAGGAAAAGGAAGCGAATCTTCAGAGGATTTCCTAAAGGATAAAATTTATGGTACTGTTCAGGATGACTTGTATATCTCGGAACGCAGGGTCACTTCAAACTTGGCATCATTTACTTACAATATTCCCGTTACAAACGGAAATTACCTTATCAATTTACATTTTGCTGAAATTTATTTTGGAGCCACAAATGGTGGACAGGGAGGTACCGGTAAAAGGATATTTGATGTGATCATTGAGGGAGAAAAAGTTTTAGATAGTTACGACATTAATTCAGTGGTAAGCCCTATGACTGCTGTGATAGAGACTTTTAGCACAAAGGTTACAGACCAATCTCTCGACATCACATTTAATTCCATCCGAAATCAGGCTAAAGTTTCGGCTATAGAAGTTTTCGGTGATGGTGAATTGACATTTGATCCTACGGCATGTTCATGGAATAATTTAAGCCCATCTAGTTTAAGCAAAACTGAGTCACAAAGTGTTACCATAAACGACAAATTATACGTCCTTGGAGGTTTTGTGGAGAATCTTGATATTACCTCCGTGACTGAGATATACGATCCATCAAGCAATTCTTGGTCCTACGGAGCACCAATGCCGATTCCTGTTACCCATATGGGAGCAGTAGCAGTAGGCGAAGAAATATGGATATTGGGAGGTTTTGCGGGGGATCATCCCGGCAAGTCAACCGATCTTGTTCAAATTTACAATACCTCTACAGACACATGGTCTACTGGGCCTTCACTTCCCCTTCCCAGAGCCTCAGGTGGGGCCGCTTATAGTGAGGGCAAGATACATTATTTTGGAGGATTACTTCCAGATAGAATAACCGATGTTGGGGATCATTTTGTCTTTGATGTCAATGATCAAGAAGGAGGTTGGAAAACCTTGGCCCCTCTCCCTGAACCTAGAAACCACCTGGGAGCTGCTGCGGTAAATGGAATCCTTTATGCGATTGGAGGTCAGTTTGGCCATGATGCCGGAGTAGATGATCAAGCATTCTTGCATGCTTATGATCCACAAACCAACAGCTGGACCGAAAAAAATGATTTAAGATCTGATCGTTCTCACTTCGAACCTGGAACCATCGTCCACAACAATAAAATAATAATTGTAGGTGGCCGAAGAGGAAGCTTTATATTCGACGATATAACGGAGTACGATCCAATTACTGATTCTTGGTCTGAGCTTTGTCAGCTACCTGCAAGGTTGCTCGCTCCTTCAGCGAAAATTATAGGAGATCAACTTATAGTAGCCAACGGGGGAGACAATGGCACATGTTGCTTACTTGACCAAACGATCTCGATGACGGTCACACCTGAAGCAAATGTTGAAGCTTTAAGAACCTTATCAGATGCAGACAGGATATCTATCACACCTGAAAATTCAGAAAGCAATGTATCTATGGTTGATGGATTGGAAAACTCCATAACCCTATTTCCAAATCCTATAAATGACCTATTGACGGTAAAAAGCTCTTCTCTAAAACCAATAAATTTAACACTAATCGCTCCTACAGGAACCGTTTTGATCGAGAAAAAAGAGGTACTGGAATCAACATTTGACACCAGCGAAATTAAACCTGGCCTGTATATTTTGATTGTGAATAATGGCGAAACTTATAAACGGTTTCGGATAATCAAAAAATAAGTAAGGCCATAGATTCAATTATTATCGGTGTAAATCTTCGTAAATTAACTCCTAATTAAATATTATTTCGCAAATCCTATTTTTAAGTTTTAGACTATATTAATAAGTCTTTAAGCAAATCTTAAGAAAGAAACTGTTAATTTGCTTTATAAGAACCCTTGGTGCAACCTCCAACAATGGGAAGGCTAAGAATTAGCACTTGAATTCTTAAAAGTGTTTTGAGATGAGGATTTTAATAATTGAAGACGAACCGGGAATTTCAGGCTTTTTGAAACAAGGACTGGAAGAAGAAGCTTATGCTGTGGATATTGCCGAAAATGGCAAGGAAGGTTTAGAAATGGCCTTGGAAGGATATTACGATATCCTTCTAGTAGACTGGATGTTGCCTGGTATGAGTGGAGTGGAAATTACAAGAAGGTTCAGAAAAGAATTCCCTTCCACACCAATCCTTTTTCTTACCGCCAAGGACACCTCAGACGAAGCCATTTTTGCCTTACAAACCGGAGCGAACGACTATATCCGTAAACCTTTTAATTTTGAAGAATTATTGGCCCGAATAAGGGTTCAATTTAGAAACCAATCCGATCATCAATTGTCTTTAACTTTAGGCCCCATCTGTTTATATACAGAAAACCACCGGGTAGAAGTCAATGGAAAAGAGGTGATATTGACTCAAAAGGAATTTGCACTTCTGGAATACCTAATCCGGCACAAAAATAAAGTATGCCGGAGAAGTAGAATCATTGAGAGTGTGTGGGACATACACTTTGATTATGACACAGGTGTGATTGATGTATTCATTAATTCCCTCAGAAAAAAACTGGGCTTAACAAAGGACAACAACTACATTCAAACGATAAGAGGTGTAGGCTATATGGCCAGAGAGGAATGAAAAGAACATACAAAAACAGGCTTTCATTTAAGTTAACCATGGCATCTGCCTTAATGGTGTTGGTATCCTTCTTACTTATTTATCAGGTAGTGAGATCTACCGTATTGGAAAATATTGACAACAACCTTGAAAATGAAACCAATAAACATGTCAATCAAATTAAAATAGAGGATGGTCAAATAAAATTTGCTCACAAAGGAGAATGGGAGGAAGAAGAACACAAAGAGATAATTTTCAATCCTATTTTTATTGAAATCGTTGATAAGGAAGGAAAGCCCATGGACAAGTCTCCGAATTTGGGAAGCAACAACCTCTATTTTAAACCCGGTACTGCATCGGTGGACCGGGGGTTTAACCTAACCTTAAATGGACAAGAAGTGAGGCAAATGCAGGTAGAATTATTGACCGAAGGAGAATTGACAGGATACCTTTTACTCGCCACATCATTTGAAGATTCCAAGTCCCTCCTTAACAATCTCAAAACGGTTTTATTTCTACTTTACCCGATTGTTTTATTATTCCTTTTTCTAACCTTAAGGTGGCTTGCTTCCAAAAGCATTCAACCCATTATTGATATAACTAAGAAAGCAGAAATAATCACCAAAGACAATCTTAATGAAAGACTGCCAAGCCTCAAGTATAAGGATGAAATTAACAGCTTATCAGTTTCTATTAATCACCTTCTGCAAAGGATAGAAAAAGGGGTATTAAGGGAGAAACAGTTTACTTCAGATGCTTCTCATGAGCTCAGGACACCCTTGGCAGTATTGAAAGGGAATTTTGAGGTTTTGATAAGGAAACCTAGAACTCAGGAAGCATACATTTCAAAGATTAAAGATGGAATTCTTATCATTGATAAGCTAAATGCTATTTTAGATCAATTGTTGACATTGGCAAGATTCCAAAAAGGTATTCATAATAATGAGGAAGTTGATTTAAAGTTTCTTGTGGAAGACATCATTGACTCCACCCTAAAACAGCATCCGAAACGCAGTATAATGTTTAATGAAAAACTTGAAGATAAGGGTTTTATCAGAGCCAATGAAAAATCGGTATCTATCATCATTGAGAACTTAATTCAGAACGCCTTAAAATATTCCCTTGATAATCAAGAAATTAACTTGGTTTTAACGCAAGAAAAAGCAGGCATATGCTTAAAGATCATTGATCAAGGCATCGGAATATCTGAGGAAGAATTAAAAAATATTTATCAGCCATTTTTTCGAGGAGAAAGTCATGAACTGGGAAGAATAAATGGTGCCGGACTAGGCCTATCTATTGTAAAAAAACTATGTGATTTATATCAGGTGAAAATTTCTATTCTTAGCGAAAAAGGCAAGGGGACTACCATTACACTTTTATTCCCATCTACCATTATACAGGCTTAGCTGGATTAGAGCTTGTTGCTCGGATAATAAATAGGTAATTCCACCGAATTGGTGGAAATTTAACCTAACCATATGGCATTACAGGTACTTTACTTCTTGATACTGGCAAAATTCAGGAATCAAAATGTATGCCTTATGTTCAGCTAAATATTTTAAGCCAATCTTAAGAAAAGCTTGAGAAAAGTCAAGGTATTGACCTTTTATCTTTAGGCATTCATTTATAATCTTTGGTCACAATGTTAGAGCGAATTATTCAATACAGCATACGACATAAATTGATCGTGCTTCTTTTTTCAGCAGCTGTAATTGCCTTCGGCACTTATTCTCTGTCTGAAATTCCAATAGGTGCGGTTCCGGACATCACCAACAATCAGGTTCAGGTGATCACCACCTCTAGAAACCTTGCAACAGAAGATGTTGAGAAATTTTTGACCTATCCAATAGAGTTGGAGATGGCCAATTTACCCAATGTCAAAGAAATCCGCTCGGTCTCTAAATTTGGCCTTTCAGTAGTGACAGTGGTATTCGATGATGAGACTGGCACCTACTTACCCCGACAACTCATTGCTGAAAAAATCAAAGCAGCAGAGGAAAAAATCCCTACCGGTTTTGGTCAGCCTTTTATGGGACCAATTTCCACAGGCTTGGGGGAAATATATCAATATGTTGTAGAAGTAGATGCTGCCTACAAAGATCAGTATTCTTTGACAGAAATAAGAACCATACAAGACTGGATTATCAAACGCCAACTCTCCGGTATTCCAGGTGTTATAGAAGTCAATACATGGGGAGGCTATTTAAAACAGTATGAAGTGGCAATCAACCCGGAAAAACTCAGGAGCCTCAATATTACTATGGCCCAAACATTTGAGGTGCTTGAGAAAAACAACAGTATAGCCGGGGGGGGATATATAGAAAAAACAAACCAGGCTTATTTTGTAAGAGGAGAAGGACTGGCAAGTTCTATAGAAGACATTGAAAATATAGTAATAGAAAATAGAAATGGTACACCTGTATTCATTAGGGATGTGGCTACTGTAGGTTTTGGAAAAGCCACTCGTTTTGGAGCAATTACCGGTAATGGCGAAGGTGAAAAAGTGCTGGGGCAAGTAATGATGCTGAAAGGAGCCAATTCCAAAGAAGTTATCAATGCTGTAAAAGAACGAGTAAAAGAAATATCACCATCCCTCCCTCCGGGCATAAGCATTAATCCTTTTCTGGAAAGAAGTGA